>JAYRFD010000094.1:0-3848 GCA_041908565.1 Polyangia bacterium
AAGTGCGCTCGACAGAGAAAAACGGATCAACGACCTCAGCCATAACCACGACCGCGCGCCGATTGGATCTCCATCAAATGACGATCAGCGAAGCCTACACCGACGGAAGCATGGCGCAGGTTTGGGTTTGTGGATGGGAACTAGCTAACGAATCATTCGCTGCAGGCGAGCCGCGCATCAGGCCGGTGTGCGGAACTGCGGGCGCAGGTTCTGCAAGTCGCTGAGGCTGGCCAACAGCACCAAGACCAAGCCCGGCTCTAGCACCAGATCGGCCGTCGGGTTGTAGATGAAGGTCTTTTCACCGGGGCGCTTGGCCGCGACGACCAGCGCCTTGCCGCGACCGCGCAGGTTGGCTTGGGCCAGCGTCTTGTCGGCGACTTCCGATCCCGATTCAACTTCCAGCTCTTCAAAGCGGTGATGAGCGCTGCGGTCGCGCATCATGCTGTCCAGAAACGTCACGACGTTGGGGCGAACAAGCTCGGACACCAGACGCAGGCCACCGACGGCGGTTGGGTTGACGGTGTTGTTGGCGCCGGCGATCACCATCTTGCGACGGCTGGTTTCGTCCAGGACCTTGCTGATGATGCGCAGGTGGCGGTTCATCGATCGCGCGGTCAGCGTCACGAACACGTTGTCTTTGTCGTCGGTCAGGCAGGCAATCAGGCCCGCTGCGCGCTCGATGCCGGCCTGCTTTAGCACCTCGTCCGACTCGGCAGAGCCGATGACGTACGGGAACTCGCCAATCTCATCGCAGAGGTGGCGCAGTTTGACTTCGTCCTTGTCGATGCCGACCACTTGCCGCCCTGTCCACATCCGCTCGCTTAGGCAGTGGGTGCCGGTGGTGCCGACGCCACAGACGATGATGTGGTCTTTCAGTGCGGCGATGACTTTCTCCATGCGACGTCTCCGAAAGCGCTCTGTGAACAGACCCTCGACGATGAGGGCCGTGACATTGGAAATAACAAAGGCCGGAACCGCGATGCCGATCATCGCCAGCAGCATCGTGAAGGCCTCGGCGGCGTACAGGTTCTTGAGCTCTAGCCAGTCGCCGTAGCCGATGGTGGTCAGCGTGATGACGACCATGAACAGGCAGTTCATCAGCGTCCAGTCGGGACGGTGGTAGTACTTGCCCAGGCCCCAATAGATCAGCGTCGCCAAGAGCGTCAGCACACCCAGAAGCAGGCCGCCGTACTTGAAGAAGCGGAACGGGTCGAACCGGCGATCCAGTGGACCGGCGGCGACCAAGATCGGCTGTGAGGTCGAGGAGTCGCTCACGAGCCGGAATTATAGCCCGCGTCCGCTGTCGGCATGTTTCTTGAAATGCAGGCCAAGCAGAACCGCAACCCCACACAACCCTGGAGGTTTCCGATGCTGATCGAAGTCGCCGGCGACATTCTGCTTTCGAAGGCGCATGCCATTGCTCACGGTGTCGCCCCCAATGACCACCTGGATCGCGGCTTGGCCCTGGCCCTGCGCGAGCGCTGGCCGGCCATGGCCAAGGACTTTCGCCACTACTGCCACGTCCAGCACGCGGAGTCCGGCGGCGCCTGGACCTGGAAGAGCAGTGATGGCCTGTTCATCATCAGCCTGCTGACGCAGGAAGCCGCAGCGAGCGAAAAGGCCCACCCCGGCAAGGCCAAGATCGAGCACGTCAACCACGCCCTGCGCGAGCTACGCAGCATCGTCGCCAAAGAGAAGATCACCAGCCTGGCACTGCCGCGCTTGGCGACGGGCCTGGGCGGTATGGACTGGACGAAGGTGCAGCCGCTTATCAAGCAGCACCTGGGCGACTTGGACATCCCGGTGTTTGTCTATGCGACCTACCATCCGCACCAAGCCGCGGACGAGGCACGCGCCGCCGGAGCCCACGCCAAGTTCCTGCGATCCTGAGCCTTGCGCAAAAACTGCACAGTGCTTGCGTATTGCGCATCCACTGCGCGCAGGGCGCGGACACCGCCAGCCGTCTCCGCGCCGCAGCCGCAAATTTTGATCCCGCGGTGCGCCGTGCGATCAGGCTCTGGGTACGAACGGAAGGTGGCCGCGAAGCTGGGGGAAGGCGGCCCGAAAAGACGTCCCCGAAGACAGGACCCAGGGAACGCCCAACAGCGCGCATCCGGGAACGACAGAGGGAACGGCAGAGGAAACGACCGATGAACAACACGAAGATCCACATCCTGGTTGGAATCGACTTCAGCGATAGCTCGAACCTGGCGGTGCAGCATGCCGCCCGTCTGGCCGAGGCCTGCGGAGGCCGCCTGCACCTGGCCCACATCGCCAAAGGCGACGGCTTTGTCGCCAACACCAACCTGGGCCTGAACATCCCCGGCGACTTTCCCGAAGCCAAAGAGGCTCGCACCAGCCTGCAGCGCCTGCTGCTTCAGCTGGGCGCGCGCATCGACGGCGAAGTGCACGTGCGGCTGGGCAGCTCGCCGATGGAAGGCATGCTGTCCCTGATCAAAGACATCAAGCCGGACTTCGTCGTCGTCGGCAGCCATGGCAAGGGGCTGCTGAAGCGGGCGCTTCTGGGATCGGTGTCAAATCAGCTGGCCGCGCGAAGCCCGGTGCCCGTCATGATCATCCCGACGCCCGGTCGTGAAGAGATCCTGAACCAGCCCGAGCCCCCCAAGGAACCCGAGCTTCCCTCGGTCGGTCGCGCAGTCGTCGACACCGGCGGCGGCAGCTCGTCCTTCGGCATCGGCGGTGTCGGCGGCGGCGACATCAACTACCGCTAAGAAGCGGTTTGCAAGATCAGGCTGCGAACGCCCACAGCGAGCCGTAGCGCACAGCTGGGGCCGCAGCGAGCCCGTCGCCACGCAGCACAGAGGCTGGGGCCGCAGCGAACTCTTTTTCGAGACGTCGGTCGGATTCCTGGGCGGCTCGAAAAAGGGTTCGCGGACGGGGGACCCAACGAAGTTGGGAGGGCCCCCAGCCGTGCAGCACAGCGCGTCGTGGACCTGCGCAGCACGTTTTATCAGCCCCTTGCATGCCCAGGGGATGGCTGGCTTCGGGATTGCAATCGAACCGCGCTCAAGGAGCACACGTGGAACCAGAAAGCAGACCGCAGAATCCGTTTGCGCAGCCGGTTTCGGAATTCATGTCGAAGCCGGTCGTGACCATTCATCCCGACACGTCCTTGCAAGATGCCGAGCGGCGCTTAGAAGACGCGCCGTTTTCGTGCCTGGCCGTGACCGATGTCGACGGACACCTGTGCGGTGTGCTGTCACGCACGGATCTTCTGCGCGTCGGTCGCCTGCGCGCCGCGATGGCCGACGATGCCCACCTGCTGCGCTTGCCACATCAGACCGTGCGGGCCCGCATGACCAAGGACGTCGTCACCGCCGATCCCGAAACGCCGCTTCAGGCCGTCGCTGCCGAGATGGTACGCGCCCACATCCACCGCATCTTCATCGTGCAAAACGGTCGCCCGGTCGGTGTGCTGTCGACGCACGATCTGATGAAGGCCGTGGTGCGGGCGCGCATCGCCGATCCCATCAAGCGCTGGATGTCCAGCCCCGTGATGACCGTGTCCGCCACCGCCACCATCGGCGAAGCCACCGATCTGCTGCAAGAGACGCGCGTGCGCGGCCTGGTCGTCGAAGATCAAGAGTGGCCGGTCGGCCTGTTCACGCAGACCGAAGCCCTGCTCTGCGGCGCCGAAGACGCCGGCACCAAGGTCGAAGACGCCATGAGCTGCGCCCTGCTCTGCCTGCCTTTGAACATGCCACTGTTCCGCGCCACCGCCCTCGCCCTTGAGACGCGAGCCCGCCGCATCCTGGCCACCGCCAACCGCGAAATCCACGGCATCCTCTCTGGCCTCGACATCGCCCGCGTCATCGCATCTTTCGCAA
>JAYRFD010000095.1:0-4648 GCA_041908565.1 Polyangia bacterium
ACTCCGAGAGATTTTGTGATACGAAACCTCACCTGTTTTCAGATACGGAGTGCAGGATGCGCACGCTAGGCCTTGGGCTGTTCGGGATGGTCTCTGTCTCGCTGTTGCCGGTCGTCTTGCCGGGCTCGGCGCAGGCGAATGACTTCGTTGACACCCGCCTGAACCTGACGCTGACCAACGAAAACGTCCTGGCTCAGCCGGGCGAGACGAACCCTCCGGTTCCGGGCTGGCGCTTCGACCGTCCCAACCAGCTGGGCGTGTTGTTTTTTGATAACTACGACACGCGCTTTACCGGCTACGAAAGCCTGACGCACATCGTCCTTTACAAGTCGATTCAGCGACAGGGCTGGGAAGCGGAAGGCGCCTATGTCCTGCGTCTTCTGCAGTTTTCCGACGTCAACTTGTCGTCGATCGACGACGGCAGCTATATCAAAATCAACTACTTCTTCGATCCGACGCGGCAGCGGCGCTTGAACGTGTCGCTGACGGCGTTCCCGCTGAACTCGGACCGCATGCGCCTGGGGTATTCGTGGCGCCTGTCGTGGGGTGGTTCGCCGATTTTCTTCAAGGCCAATCCCGATATCCCGACCAACATCAACCCGCCGCCGACGCCGCCGGTGCCGGGCCTGCGTCTGCAGATTGCCGACGATCGCTGGTACGCGTACGCGGGCGCCAAAACCAGCGTGCTGCGCTACGAGCAAGATCAAGAGCTGCACTCGGTCTATGGCCTTTTGGGTGGCGTGGGCTTCGATCCGTGGCCAGGTCACTTCCGCATCGAGGCCAACGGCGGCTTCTTCGACCGCGGCACGATTCCGCGCATCCTGTCGCAGAAGATCCCGGTGCAGACCTTCGGCGGATCGTTCCAGGTGTCGCTGTTTGACGGGCTGCCGCCCAGCATGTCGGCCGACACGGCGCTTTATCGCAGCGACTGGAACAGCGCGGCGCGCTATTTCACCAAGCCGCTGTACCGACCGGGCCTGTCGTGGCTTTTGATGTCCGAATTCACCGTCGAAGGCACGACGCTGGAAGATCCCGATGTCGCGCAGTCGAGCCGCATCCAGACCGGCCTGGCCGGCGACATCAACCTGCGCATGCAGTACGGCAACGTCCGGCTGCGGCTGGATGCGACGTACCGATCGATGCAGTTCCTGCTTTTGAACCAGCCCAGCTTGGTGCCGTTCCAGGAATTTCCGGCGGATGCGACGGCCAATCCCGACCTGTTTGCCGCCCTGGGCGTCGACTACTTCTTTGAACGAGCCGGCACCACCGTCGGCCTGACCGTCGGCATCGATCGCCCGGCTTCGTATCGGCCGCCCGACAGCGGGCTGAACCCGGTCGATGGCAGCGCCGCCGTGCTGGTTGTCCGCAACCAAGGCGATGTGGTGATCCTGCCGCCTGGTTACGAAGCGCTGCCTGCTTACGCCGGCAAGCTGCAGGCCCGCCAGGACTTCCTGGAGCTCTTCGCCGTCATCGGCGAGATGTATTACCAGTACGACCCCAACGGCACGCGCCTGGTCAGCGATCCCAACACGCTGCTCAAGCGTCGAGAGTTTGAGTTCCCCCACCGCCTGGGCTTCAACTTCACCCTGCAGGCCCGCTTCTAGCATCTGGCGCCCGGCTTTTTGCTTCTGGGCTCTAGCGTCCGACTTCTAAGTGGCGCGGGGCTCGACGGCGCACGCATCGCACGCATCGTGGACGGGCGACCCGGGATCGGCGACCGCCGAACGGCGACCGCCGAACGGTGACCAGCGGACGGTGACCGCGACGGAGCTAGGGAACCAGCAGCACGCGGCCGCCTCGACGCATGGCATCGACGGCTTGGTGCAGCATGCGCTGCCTTTGGGCCGATGGCAGGCGCGGATAGGCTTGCAGGATCTGCGCTTCGACCTTGGGTAGCTCGGCGTCGATCTGTTCGTCGTTCATCGCCGGGAAAAAAAGCTGCAGCCCGTTGTCCAGGTTCGCCTCGCCGCGCACGTGCATGGCCGGCTTTCTTTCGGATAGCTGACCCCGCTGCGCTTGGTCGATCAGCAGGCTCTTGGCCGCGACGAAGGCTTCCTCGCTCTCGCTTTCGTTGTTCGGCACTTCGCCCCAGACCTTGTCGCCCGGCCCGACGATCGCAAGCAAGGGCAAGGGCACGGCGTCGGCGCGCGGCGCGGCATCGGCGGTGTGGGGAAAAAACTCGGCGCCAAACATCTGACGCAGGCGACAGCGAACCTGGAACTGATCGTCGCGCACCATCGGCAAGGACAAGGACAGCGACGACGCCAGATCCAGAGCCGCCACCAGCTTGCCTGCCGAGTCGGTGTTGACCGTCACGATGCGGACTCCGTCCTGCGGGCTGTGGCGTCGCTGCAAAGCTTGCAGCTGCGACAGCTTGCGAGCGCAACTTTTGCAGTCTGCCGACCACAGGAACAGCAGCGTCACCGGGCCCGACAAGGACTTCAGGCTGGTCGGCTTGCCATCCCAGCTGGTTACCGACGGATTGCTGGCCAAAAGCTGTGACAGGGTGGTGCCGGCAGGTGCTTGCGCAGGCGCCTTGGCGGTCGATTCCTCACTTGAATCACTGGACGCCATCGTCGCTGCGGTCGTCGCTGCGGTCGAAGGTAGAGTGTCCTTCTTGGGGCCCGAACCGGCGCAGTGCAGCGCCCCCAGCAAGCCGATGCCGACGAGCGTCTTGGCTAAACGAGATCTCATTCCGGCACTATCTCTAAAGTCGCTGCCGTCCTGTCAAGCCCCAAGCCCCAAACCGCGCAGCGTCCGGCGCATAAAATCGCACTAAATGTCAATTCGTTTGAACATTAATTTTTTGACATATTGATATTTTTTATTCGCCTAACCGGGAGGCCAGCCCAATTGGCGACCTCCGAGTACATGCAGGTGCAGATGGAACACAGACTGGCCTCCATCTGCGCCTGTGTTGATGACGAAGCGAAAGCCGCTGTCCTTTAGGCCGGCCTGCGCAGCGACCTGCGCACCGACGTGCAGCAGGCGACCCAGCAGCGGCTCTGCCGACCCGGCAGCTGCCGACGCTTCGACGACATCACGAACATGGCTGCGCGGAATCACCAAGATGTGCGTAGGAGCCTGTGGATGAATATCGCGGAATGCGACACAGAGCTCATCCTGGTACAAAAGCGGCGCGGGAATCTGCTGACTGGCAATCTTGCAGAAGATGCAGTCCGGCGCCGACGCCTGGCTCGATGGGCTCGCCTGCTTTGTTGTCGTTGTCATGGGCCCGGCATCATCGCTAGTCCCTGGGCTCTGTCAACGTCTGATGCGCGCGCCACTGGCCCCACATGGGCCCGCGCGCAAGAACCGGCGCAGATCTCGATACTTCAGCCACAAAGTACGCAGTCAAGCGCGTCGGAGTTTGTCGCGTCTTACCTCGGTGAAACACGCTATGATGAGATGCACCGTGAGAAGTTCTTGATGGCTGCCGCAACCTGGGAGACACGGCTGCTGCAAGCACTGGCCGATGCAGTGATTGCAGTGGATCTGGAGCTGCGGGTGACCTACTGGAGTCCTGCCGCAGAACAGCTGTATGGCTGGACTGCCAGCGAAGCCATCGGTCACCGGCTTGGTCTCTTGCTCACGAAGAACCTGTTCTTCCACGAGCGAACGTTCGCGCCGCTGCGCACGCTGCCCGCCGGGGAAGTCTGGCGCGGCGAGATGCGGCTTCGTCACAAGAGCGGCCGCGATGTCGATGCGCATGTCACCGCCAGCGCGATCTGCGACGAGCCCGGCCCCACAGATAGCCGAGGCACCACAAGCCCGGCGCTGCCCGAAGTGCCCAGCCGCCCGGGTGATCCGCTGCAGCAATCGCTGCTTCCCCGTCGTGAAATCGGCTATGTCCTTCTGCATCGCGCGACGACGCCGGCGGCCAGCGGAAACACCAAGCAGCCAGCCAAGGCCGCCATCGCGCAGAGCGGCATGTTGTTCCACAACTCGAACGACATCGTCGTCATTCTGGACAGCGCGGGTCGCATCGTCGCCTGGAACCCCGCCGCCGAGCGCGTCGCCAAGTGGCGCGCCAGCGAAGTGTTGAATCACTCGTTCGAAGAGTTTGTGCAGCCGGTCAACGACATGCACGGCATCCGCGGGGCCCTGACGCAGCACGGCGCCTGGCGCGGCGAGATGACCATCTACGACCGCTTGGGCGAAGAGATCCTGCTGGATTCCGACATCACGGCGGTGCGCGACCACGGCGGCAACCTGCTTGGCATCGTGACGATCAGCCGCGACATCACGCACACGCGCCGCAGCGAGACTGCCCGCCGTCGCAGCGAAGGCCGCCTGCGCGCGCTGCTATCTGTCATCCCCGACACCTTCGTGCGCGTCGATCACAAGGGCAACATCCAGGACTTCGTGGCCAACGGCCCCTTCCATGCCTTGCTGGATGGACAGACGGCCACCGGTCGCAACCTACGAGAGATTCTGCCCGACGTCGCGCCTCGACTGCTGTCTGCCATCGAACAAGCCAGCGCAGAAAAGCGCGTCGTCCACCTGCCCTATCACATCGACAATCCCAACGGGGCTGACTCGACGGGCTCGCTCAGCGACACGACGGATCTGATCTTCCGCGTGGTGTCGGCCGCCGAAGAAGTGCTGGTCATCATCCAGGACGTCACCGAGCTGTACACGATCGAAC
>JAYRFD010000096.1:0-7996 GCA_041908565.1 Polyangia bacterium
CCGATCTACGCTGACCTGGAAGAAGCCGTGTTGGCCGACTGGCTGGAACAGCTGCGCGGCGCACTGGGTGATCGCGATCCCTTGGTGCAGGCGCTGCTGCAAGGACAGCCCGCGGCCCAGGTTGCGCACGCCGCCCTGACTGGCACGACGCTGCTTACGGTGGCTGGGCGTAAGGCGCTGCTGGACGGAGGCGGCGCAGCGATCAGCGCCAGTCGCGATCCGCTGCTGGCGTTGGTGCGACGGGCCGATGATGAGCTGCGCGCGCTGCGCACCTACTATGACGAGCGCGTGTTGTCGGTCGAAGTACCGGCGCAGGCCCAGATCGCGCAAGCCCGCTTCCAAGCCTGGGGCGCCAGCGCATATCCCGACGCGACGTTCACACTGCGCCTGGGCTATGGTCGACCGCTGGGATACGAAAAAAACACGACGCTGGTGCCGTTCCAGACGCTGTTTTATGGCCTGTTTGATCGCGCGCTGTCGATGGGACAGAAGCCACCGTTTCAGCTGGCGCCTCGCATCGCGCTGGCCTTGCAGAAAGCAGCCATCGATCCGGCGACACCGCTGAACTTCGTCTACACAGCCGACACGATCGGCGGCAACTCGGGCAGTCCGGTCGTCGATCGGCAAGGCGCCGTGGTCGGCCTGAACTTCGACAGCAACATCGAAAAGCTGCCCAACCGCTACTACTATGTCCCGGAAGAAGCCGGCAGCCGCGCCGTCGCTGTGCACAGCGTCGCGATCCTGGCCGCGCTCGAACGCATCTACGGCGCCGCACCCCTGGCCACCGAGCTCCGCGGCACCCCGCACATGCTGCCGTAGGGGCTAGCCGATTCGAGGTCGCTGCGGGGTGGCTTTACCGCCCAGTCTTTGGTGCGGTGGTTACGCCGGCTACTTCGTAGCCCAGGCCGCGCAGCAGGTCGGCGATGGCTTCGGGGCGGTCGCCTTGAATCAGGATCTCGCCGCGTTCGATGTCGCTGGATCCACCACAGCCCAGCTTGGACTTTAAGGCCTTTTCGATGTCGTGCAGCGTCGCGCCCCACTGCGTGCGCAGCGATGGAAAGCCGCTGATCACGACGACGGTCTTGCCTCCGCGATGCTTGGTCTCGCGGCGCAGGATCAGGCGCCCGCGAGAGGCGGGCTTGCTGCCTTTGGCCCCGTCGGGGGCTGCCTTCGTTTGCGGCGGTTCGGGGGCGCTGGCCGGCGGGGATGTATGCGAGCTTGCAGCCAGAGCCGCAAATGGACTCTGTGTCAGTGGCGCCGGCGGCGACGTGACATCAATCCGATGGGTGCCGCCCTTGTGCGTCGACGGCTGTGTGATCGGCTTGGACTGTTGGGGCGGTGGCTTGGGCTGTGACATGGTCTGGCGCGCGCGGCGGGCAGGGGGCCGACGAAGGCCAGCCCGCTCTACCTTTTGCGGGGCGTGGGCGGTTGGCGTTAGCGGTCTGCGCCGTCGAGAGCCTGCGCCAAGTCATCGCGCAGATCGTCGATGTGTTCGATGCCGGTGCTGACGCGGATCAAGCCGTCCGAGATGCCCAAGCGTTCGCGCTGGGCAAGCGGAATGCTGGCGTGCGTCATGATCGCGGGGTGCTCGATCAGCGATTCAACGCCACCCAGGCTTTCGGCGCAGGCGAAGATCTGGCAGCGACGCAGGATGGATCGCGCGCGCTCCAGCGCAGAACGGCCGCCGGGGCCGCCCGCCTTGACGACGAAGCTGATCATGCCGCCGGGGCCGTGCTGTTGACGGCTGGCCAGCGCGTACTGCGGATGGCTGGGCAGGCCGGGATAGATCACGCGCTCGACCAGCGGGTGCGCTTCCAGCCAGGCGGCCAGCACGCGGGCGTTTTCGACGTGGCGTTGCATGCGCAAGGCCAGCGTCTTGGTGCCGCGCAGCACCAGATAGCAATCCATGGGCGATGGCACCGCCCCGATGGCGTTCTGCAGGAAGCGCAGCCGCTCATAGACCTCGGGATCGCTGGTCACCAGCGCGCCGCCGACGACGTCTGAGTGCCCGCCCAGGTATTTGGTGACCGAGTGCACGGACAGCGTCGCACCCAGCTGCAGCGGGCGTTGCAAGATCGGCGATAGGAAGGTGTTGTCGACCGCGAGGATCAATCGGTGCTGCTTGGCGATCTCGGCCACGGCTGCGATGTCGCAGATCTTCAGCAGCGGGTTGGTCGGTGTCTCGACCCAGATCATGCGCGTGTTCGGGCGCACGGCGGTCGCGAACGCCGCTGGATCGGTCGGATCGACATAGGTGAAGTCGATTCCTAGCTGACGCATGACGCGCTCGAAGATGCGGTAGGTGCCGCCGTACAGATCGTCGCCGGCAATCACGTGATCGCCGGCCGAAAGCAGGTGCAGGATGGTGGTGGCAGCGGCGCAGCCGGATGCGAAGCACAGGCCGTGCTTGCCGCCTTCGAGTCCGGCCAAGTTGCCTTCCAGGGCGTAGCGCGTCGGGTTGTGCGTGCGCGAGTACTCAAAGCCCTTGTGTTCGCCAGGGCCTGCCTGGACATAGGTCGAAGACAGAAAGACCGGGACGTTGACGGCGCCGGTCTGCGGTTCGGGTGTCTGGCCGGCGTGCACGGCCAAGGTTTCGATGCGATGTGTTTCTTTGGTGTGCATGATGGTCTGCGCCCGTGGGCCTGTTGGTTGATGCGCTAGTTGGCGACGGCAACCGCAGTGACTTCGCGGATCACCGTGACCTTGATCTGGCCGGGGAACGTTAGATTTTCGCTGATATGAGCCGCCAGCTCAGAAGACATTTGGGCGGCTCGCAGATCGTCGACTTCGTTCTCTTTTACGTGGATGCGGACTTCGCGACCGGCCTGCAGCGCATACACGCGCTCGACGCCTTTGACGCCATAGACCAGGCGTTCCAGATCGTCGACGCGCTGCACGAAGCTGCCTTCTTGTTCGTGCCGGGCGCCGGGGCGTGCACCGCTCATCGCATCGCCGGCCGCGACCAGCAGGGCATACGCCGAGTTGAAGGGCTCGTCCAAGTGATGCGCACCGATGGCGTTGGCCACCAGCTCGCTTTCGCCCAAGCGGCGGGCGTAGTCCGCGCCGATGACCGCGTGCGATCCGTCGATGGCGTGGGTCAGTGACTTGCCGATGTCGTGCATCAGCGCGGCGCGACGGGCGATCTTCACGTCCAGGCGTAGCTCGCTGGCCAGCATGCCGCACAAGAAGGCGGCTTCGACGGCGTGCTTCCACTGGTTCTGGCTGTAGCTGGTGCGGAAGTTCAGGCGACCCACCAGCTTGACGATGTCGGGATGGGCGCGCGGGATCTCAAGCTCGCGAAATGCGCGACGACCCAGCTCAACGGTCTCGCGATCGAGCTCTTCGGCGATGCCTTGCACCGTGCGGCGGATCAGGTCGGCGTCACCGCGCGGCGGGTGCTTGCTGAACCGGCTGAGTGCGCGTCGCGCGATCTCGCGCCCGAAGCTGTCTTGGCCTTCCAAGCGGATCGAGGTGCGGTCATCGGCCAAGGCCAGCTTGACGTTGGCGACTTCGCCGATGATGTCCAAGCCGGCGGCGTTGGCTCCCGCGATCTGCTCGACCAGCGCGGGCTCGATCGGCAGGTTGGACAGCATGCGTTCCGTCAAGTAGTGGCCGTGGTAGCGCTGGCTGGCCACATCCAGCATGCGTCGGCCTTCGCGCGCGAACTCGGGCGTGTTCTGGGTCTGCTCAAGCTGTCGCAGCGCCTCCAAGCCCTCGGCCCGGACGTTCTCGGTCCACTCGGTGATCAAGCGCTGCCGGGCTTCTTTGAAGGTCTCGCCAGCGATCTGCTGCATGCGATCGCGGGCATCGGCTTCCGCTTTTTTCTGATCGGAAAGCGCGTTCTTTTGGCGGTCGGCGATGGCGGTCAGCGCTTGTTCGCGCAAGACCAAGGACTCAGCGCGACTCTGCAGCTGCGAGTCGGTCTTTTGCAGCGCAGATTCCCAGCTCTGCAGCTGTTCCGATGTCGTCTGCATCAGCGCCTTGCGCTGCGTCAGCTCGGCTTCGAACTGCTGGCGACGCTCGGCCTGTTCGGTCTTGGCCTGTGTCTGCGCCGCTTGCATCCGCTGCGCGGCTTCCTTCTTCGATGCCTGCAGCAGATCCTGAGCCCGCGCTTGAGCAGCCCGCAGCGCTTCGTTGGCCTGCTCTTGCGCTTGACGAGCCCGCAGGAAGGGGACAGCAGCCCCCACCGCGGCACCCACGACAGCTGCGAACCCAAAAAGAAAGAACTCCGTCACAGGGCTGAGTGTTCGCCAGCCTCGCGGCTTGAGTCAAGAACTCAATCCGTGCGCGCGCCCCGTCGCCATCCCTGCCGACGTTGAGAGGTCTACTGCACGATCAGCTTGCCGCGCAGCGGCCGACGGTGACTGGCGGTGCCGCAGGTGCAGGTGAACTCATAATGGCCAGGCGGCGGGGCGGCAAACGCTGTGGTCTGCCGGGCCTGGGGCGGAATCCACGTCCCGCGGACCAGCACATCGGAACTGGCCATGTCGGCGCTCGGTTTTCCTTCGCCGGGGGCTGTTGCTGTCAGTACAGCGTCGATGTGGCCCGGCTGAAGCAGCACAAAGTTGTGCGGCGTCGGCGTCTGGTTGTGGACCACGATGCGGACCTGCGCGCCCTCGGGGATGTACAGCTCGGCTGGATCGGCGGCAACGGTGGAGTCGGGACCCTCTGCTTGTTGGCGCAAAGACAGGTCGCAGGTCACCAGGCGCTGTTGGCGGTTGCAGCCCGCGTTGGCCAGCAGTGCGGGCAATAGCAGGCACACGCCAAGCCAGCGCACAGAGCGCCAGAAGATGCGCACGTCCCACGGGCAAGATGCTGGCAAACAGGCAGTCGCCACAACGTTCCTACGCTGTCACATCCACACGACGAACGGAAGCCCGTGTCGAGAGCCAATCTCGCCGACTTGCCGGATGGCAGCATCGACCGAATCGGCAGCATCGACCGCTTGGCTTCCTTGGGTTCGCTCGGGCGAGTTCGCCGGAACTTGGCGGGAGCTGCCAATCTTCCGATCTAGCGGCCGCGGAAGTTCGCTTTGCGCTTGTCCAGGATCGACCGCACACCCTCGCGCGCGTCATCGGTGCGCGAAAGGATCGCTTGCGCTTGCGATTCCCAGTCCAGCATCGATACAAAGTCGCTGGCCAACGCACGACGCAGACCGCGCTTGGTCATCGCCTGGGCGACGCGGGGACCGCTGGCCAAGCGGGCGGCCAAGCCCTGCACTTCTTCGTTGATCTTGTCGTCCGGCACCACGCGGTGCACAAGGCCGATGGCTTCAGCGCGAGCGGCCTGCACTGGATCACCGACCAGCAAAAGCTCGGTCGCGCGGGCCACGCCGACGATCTGCGGCAACAGCCAGGTCAAGCCATAGTCCGACGTCATGCCCAGACGCTGCGCGGGTGCGGCAAACGCGGCCGATGGGCTGCAGATGCGCAGGTCGCAGGCCAGGGCCAAGGCCAGACCGGCTCCGGCGCAGGCGCCTTGGATCTGCGCGATCACGGGGCGATCCAGTTCGTACAGCGCGCGAATGACCTGCGCGTCTTGGTACAGCCGCTGCTGCAGATCGGGCGTGGGCCGTTCCAGCTGATCCGCGATGGTGCGAATGTCAGTGCCGGTGCAGAAGTTGTTGGCTGCCCCGCGCAAGATGACGACTCGAACGCGATCTTCGGCAGAGATGTGGTTCAGCTGCTCGCCCAGAAGCTGCCACTCAAGCGGCCCCAGCGAGTTGCGCGAGTCGGGGCGGTTGAGCGTCAGCACCGCGACTCCCGCCAGGGGCTCTGGCAGATAGCTGCAGGCAATGGGCGGCTGCGTGGCCGTCGTGGTTTCCAGATCGCCCATGCCCGCCGGAGGACTGACCGCGCCATAGTTGCCAGAGATGCGAACGTTCTTGCTCATGAGTCGTTTCCGACCTCATCGTACCGCAGTCCCCGAGGCTGAATAAAGCACTGATTGAGGGCGCTTGGCGGTCTTGGGTCCCCACGGCACCCGGCATCGCAGGCCGCTCAGAGGGCGCCTTGGCACCGTCGCTGGATGCAGCCCTGGCGCGTTGATCGGGTGCACACAGGCTGGCGCATGCAGGCCGGCGCAAAGGCTGCGCGACTACCCTGCCGAGCCGGTTCCCTTGGTGCCCTGGTCACCAATGGTCGATTGGGTGCCGGATGCCATCGAGACAGCAGATGCACCGTCGACAGAGTGGGCAGAGGCGGACTCGGTGTGAAGCAAAGCAAACAGACCGATGAGGGCGACCACAATACGAGCACAGAACTTCTTGGACAGACTCATGACACTCCGCTCCTGTTGAGCAGTTTTCCCCTGCGTGTAGATACGTCCAGTGACTCCCAAAAGTGACTGCGACTTTTCTACGTTGGTTGTGCTTCGATCGCTCGGCGGGAATTCGCGGGGAGTTTTTGCCAGGCGTGTTCGATACGAGAAGCTTTATAACCGACGGGTCTGACAACGCTTTTGGCGGCCCAGAACTTCCCGGAAACCAGCCAAAAAGGGAGTCTGAAAAGGAGTCCCAAACGTCTCATTCCCAAGTCCCCTGGGCAAACGCATGACCCTGCGATCGGGTCTGAAAAGATTCATCCCCTGGACGATTCGCGGATGCCGTGCGCTTGTTGGCTTTGCTTCGCGCTTGAGCCTGGATGTTGAGTCGAGGGGCAGGGGGCAAAAAGGCGGGGCGGGGCCGTGGCTTCGCTATCGGCTGGTCGACGGGTAGATCGGCGAGGGTGGCAGCGCGGGGCGCTGATAGAAGCCGGGCTTGTCGCGGTCGGCCGGCAGGCAGAGCTTCATCTGGCCGCAGCTTGAATCGGCAGGGCAGCGATGACCATCGTGGCAGACGTCGACCGGCTCTTGCACGCGGCGTGGCGGATCGAAGCGCCGGGGAGGCGCAGACAACAGCGTGCGATCGTCACGCGACGTCGGCAAGGACGCGCCCCAGCCCCACTCTTGCAAGTATTCATGGATGCAGATCTTCGCGGGTTTGCAGCGCAGGTGGTTGGTGCCGGTCGTCACGCAGTTCGCGTCGGTCTCGCAGGCGTGCAGGATGCAAATGCCGCCGTTTGCCGGTCGCCAGCCGGGTGGACAGCTGATCGGTGGCTTCAAGACGCACTGCGGGCCGGCATGACTGGTGATCCCGATGTAACCGGGTGGGCATTTATCAGGCGGTGGTGGCACGGCATCGGCTGCGACACCGCGCGGATCGACCAGCAGCCCAACTGAAAGAGCGGACAGCGCAAAAAACATAGAGCGTAGGGTGTGATGCATCGCAGCCTCCTCACAAGGGGTCGCTCGTTGGCTCGGTCGTGCGCAGCGCGGAATGAAACCCTTGCACTTTCGTGTTCGCCTGAGCCAGCGCTTTACATTCGGTTGATGCCGTCGAAGGCCGCTGTCTTGTACGCCTCGGCCAGTGTTGGATAGTTGAAGACGGTGTTGATGAAGTAGTCGATACGTCCGCCGTAGGACAGCACGGCCTGCCCGATGTGAATCAGCTCGGTCGCGCCTTCGCCCAGGATGTGCACGCCCAGAAGCTCGCGCGTCTCAAGATGGAAGATCAGCTTCAGCAGTCCGGTGTTGTCGCCGGTGATCTGGCCGCGCGCGATCTCGCGATAGTGCGCCTTGCCGACTTCGTAGGGGATGCCGGCATCGGTCAGCTCTTCTTCGGTGCGGCCCACCATCGAGATCTCGGGGATGGTGTAGATGCCATACGGAAACAGGCCAGGCACGCTGCGCGTTTCGACGCCAAAGGCGTGGCAGGCGGCCAAGCGACCCTGTTCCATCGACGTGGATGCCAGGCTGGGAAAGCCGACGACGTCGCCCACGGCATAGATATGTGGCTGGCTGGTCTGGTAGCGATCATTGACGGGAATGCGACCGCGGCTGTCGGGTTCGATGCCGACGCTCTGCAGGTTCAGTGACTCGGTCGCACCGGTGCGACCGAGTCACTGAACCTGCAGAGCGTCGGCATCGAACCCGACAGCCGCGGTCGCATTCCCGTCAA
>JAYRFD010000097.1:0-1566 GCA_041908565.1 Polyangia bacterium
CCTGATTCAGCGCGTTGCGCTCCCAGTCGTTGTCGGACGAAGGATCATCGATCAAGACCGCCTTCATCACCGCGACCATTCCGTTCCGCGAGAGATAGACCTTTGCGTCGGTGCCCCCAAAGTGCTCATTGCCTGTCTGTATGTACCAAACGTAGCGCATGGCCTCCTCCAGTGTTGATGGTCGCTAGGTGTGTCGATCTTTGTGGTTTGAGCCGGTTGCCCCATCGCGCTTCGGCGCTGTGCTGGCCCGCTGCTTTGCGGCTTTGAGCCGCGGTGAGTTGAATGGCGTGCCGGCGGTTGGCTCCGTGCGCGGTGGCAACGAGGGGCGTGCAGGCCGTCTCGCACAGAACTCGCACGCGGGATCGCGACAAGCGCTCTCGCGCCAGCAGTCGCAGCGGCGGCAGAAGTCTGCGTCGAACTGCTGCGAGTATTCGATTGGTGCCCCGCAGGAGCATCCCCGCTGCACGCGACTATCCGCTTCCGTCTTATCAACGCGCTGTCCCCGCAAGGCCGGTGACTTCTGCATGTCTGTCCCCCACAGCAAAGAGCCTCAAGGCACGCGGCAACACACGTCGTGCCGCGGACTGATCGCGTGAAGTGATTACGACGGCCCGCGCGGCATGCCCGCACCGATCAACACCGGGCTCAGCCCATGAAGCGTGCTGGCCCGCTCAACGTCGTCTTCGCTGACGATGGGCATCGCTTCGATCAGCTTGACTAGCTCGGCGCGCAATACCGTGATCGACGTGCGCAGCGCTGTTCGCTCGCTCGGCGATGGCGTGCGCAAGATGCGGTAGTTCAGCTCGACAATCGACCGCATCAGCCGAACCTCGGCCGAGTCGCGTTCATCTTGAAATGGCATCATCGAACGCCCCCCTTCACTTCAACGTTCTTGATCTCAATCAGAGCGCCTGCGAATGCCCTCATCCGCTCGCCAGCGCTCTTCGCCGTGCTCTTCGCGCAACAGATAGTCCAGGGCGCGTGGGTTGCGTAGCTGTCGCGTCCGGATCGCTGCCGGACGAAAATCTGTGACGGTCCCCGGCACCCAGACAAAGCGCAGGCCAAACTCAACCCGTTCGATCTCGACGCGCTCGCCGAGCAGAAACGGCGCATCGATGCGCACCAGCTGCTCGTTGCGGTTGAGCAGGGTCGCGATGGACTCCAAGTTCTGCGCAAGCTGCGGGGCATGCTGGCGCCCTGTGGCGCCGTCAGACCCCTGCACTTCTAGCAGCCACGCCTTGCTGGCGTGCAGCAGCTCCAAGTACGCCTCGCGCGAAGCGCAGTACTCGCCGTTCTCCACAGCGGAGCGCAGGCGATCCTGAATCTCGCGCACCCGCAGCACGTGCGTCACCTCGGCTTCCTCGGTTCGGCCAGATGCGCTCGGTTCAGCCGGAAGTCTGGCCCGCGCCCTGTGAACGCTGCGATCTGCGCGTCCACCTGCGCGGTTGCATCCTCCAGCGAGCTTGGCTTCGGCTTTGCCGCCGACTTCGTAACCTCTGCAATGGCCTGACGGGTGGCGGCCTCCACCGCTGCAACTGCGGCGGCCGCGCTGGCAGATCCTGCCGC
>JAYRFD010000098.1:0-4497 GCA_041908565.1 Polyangia bacterium
ATCACTTCTTTAGGGGCGGCTCTCAGATGGGCCCCCAACAGCTCTGTGTGTCCCGGAAATTCCAGGCCGGCGGCCTTGGCCCACGCCTTGTGAATGGGGGCGGTACATAGCCCCTGAACGTCCCCTTGGCTGGCCGCCGCGATCGCTGCCTGAAGGTAGGCAAGCTGGGCTGCTCCGGCCTCGCGATTCGGCTTGCCTGGCGTCGACGCCTCGACGGGCAGCATCGTCAGCGATCGCAGTTCAACGTCAGAAGACAAAAGGACATGCTGCCAAGCGTCGTGTAGTCCGCTGCGCTGCGCTGCGCGTTCCAAAACGCCGGCATCGCCGAACAGAATCAGGTGCGGGCGCGATGTGCGTGATCGCTGCGCATCAGCAAGCTGACGCTGACGTTCGCACAGGATCTGCACCCAAAGCTCGGGCCCAATCCCGCAGGGATCGCCCAGGGTCAGCGCAACGTTTGAAGGTGTGGTGAGCATGGCTTTCACGACGCGAATCAATATACTGCCTGAATGCGTCTCACCCCCGGTCGTCTAGCAAGCATGGACAGGATGCTTCGACGACGCGATTGGTTGCGTTTGGCCTCGGTCGGTGCCTTGGCGACTGCCGAGACCGTGGGATCCTCCGTCAGCTTTGGGCAGTCGGCTGCCGGTCGTCGCGCTCGACAGGGGGAAGCGTTCACATGGAGCCTGCGCTTCCTGGGCGTATTTGAAGCCGGTCGTGCGCGCCTGGCCATCACGCCGCCGCAGCGAACCGCCAAGGGCTTGCAGATCGCGGCCGTCGGAGAAGCCGAAGCTCTGGGACTGGCCAAGGCCATCACGGGTCTGCACGACGACTACAAAGTGCTGCTGGATGCGTCGACCTTGGTGCCCAAGCGCATCGACATCGTCGAGACGGGCTATCGCAGCCGAACGGTCACGATCGAGACCGATGGCAAGAAGATCGAGATGCAGCAGCGCATCCCCGCTCCCGAACGCCGCTTGCAGGGGGTCCTGCCCAGTGAGCCGCTTGAGCCCGTCGCCGTCCTGATGCAGCTACGCGGGGCCCGTCTGAAAGAGGGCGATCACCTGGAGCTGATCATCCTGGATGGAACGGCGCTGTACCAAGGCTCGATCGATGTGAAGGGGCGTGAAGATCTGACGACCACGATGGGTACGCATCCCGCCATCAAGCTGCTGTGCAAGGGCGAACGTGTCGATCACAACGGGCGGAAGTCGGGGCGTCCGCCGCGCACGGCGACGCTGTGGCTGTCCGACGACGAACGGCGGCTGCCGCTTCTGGTCGTTGCGCAGACCGACATGGGCAATGGGCAGTTCGAGCTGATGAGCTACGAGTCCGGGCAGCGTCCGCTGGCGCCACCGCAGCAGCTAACCGGCATCGCGCTGACTGCGGCGACGTAAGACAGGGCAGGGGGATGGGATGGCGGGTCGCCTCAGCACGTGGCTGAGGTTCGACGGCTAGTTGACGCCGACGGCGGTCCAGGCCTGGGTCACGGCCGTTTCTTCACCCTTGCCGGCGCCGTACAGATCGCGCGTCGCCTTCAGGGTGCCTTCGCGCGCCTGCTTGAAGGTCGTGCCCGACGTGAAGTACGTGGTCAGCGCGCGGTACCAGATCTTTTCGGCCTTTGCGCGCCCGATGCCTGACACGCGCTTGCTGCTGGTCTTGTTGGTGCCGCCTTCCGACAGCAGATAGAAGAAGTTGTTGGCGATGCCGCTTGAGAAGTGGACATCGATGCCCGCCTTGTACAGCGAGTAATGATCGATCGAGCGGCCATCGTCCTTCGGTGAGCTCATGCTGCGCAGGAAGGGCTTGCCCAGCTTCGGGCCGGCGATCTTCTCGCCGATCAGGTAGTCGCCGGTGTCTGAAGTGTTCTTCGCGAAGAACTCGGTGGCGGTGCCGAAGATGTCGCTGGTCGCTTCGTTTAGGCCACCCGATTCGCCGGAATACACCAGCTTGGCGGTGCGTGATGTCACGCCGTGCGACATCTCATGACCGGCTACATCGATGGCGACCAGCGGCTTCAGCACCGACCCATCTCCGTCGCCATACGTCATGCAGAAGCAGGCATCGGACCAGAAGGCATTGTTGTACTTGTTGCCGTAGTGAACGCGAGACGTCGCGCCCTTGCCGTCGTTGGCAATGCCGCTGCGATTGTGCGTGGTCTTGTAATAGTCCCAGGTCACCGCCGCGCCATAGTGCGCATCGACGGCCGCCGTCAGCCGATCCGAATCGGTGCCGTTGCCGAAGCTGGTGCTGTTCGACGTCAACAGAACGCTGGCCGCATCGGTGGTCTTGTGGGCACCGCGCAGCCCGTCGCGTAGTTCGTACTTGGTGCCGTTCTTGGTCACTTCCAAGGTGACGCTGCCGTTGTAGTACCCCTTGCCCGTCCCCGCGACGGTCTCGATCTCGTCATAGCTGCGCAGCACTCGCCCGCTGTGCGCATCGACAAAGGTATGCACGACCGATGGTGTGCCATCCTCCTGCGATCCTCGGCTTACAACTTCATAGGCCAAGGCCAGCTGTTCCGGGCCATCGTAGGCATAGATCACCAAGGCCGGTCGACTGGGGATCAGGCTGGCTTCGCGTTCGCCACTGAAACGGGCTTGCCCAAGTTGGTTTGCTTCATCTGCGGTCAGCGTGGGCTTGGTCGACACATCGATCGGGGCGCGAGTCGGCGAAGTGATGTCTTCTTCCAGCAGATCGCCGCGGTGCACGATGAGGTCTGCACCCCGCACTGGCAGCCCCTGATAAAAGCGATCAAAGCGCGTGTGTTCCTGGGCCTTGTCATCGCGGAAGTGCAGGCGCTGGCGGACGGTGTCTCCGCGGCCCATGCCCAGGCGCGGCGCGGCTTCCTGCAGGTATGCGACGGCCGCTGCGTTCAGGGTCTGTCCGTCGTCGGTGCTCTCGTCAAACGAGACTAGCTCGGCACCACCACAGGCACTCAGCAGCGCCACGTTGAGCATTAGGAACTTACGCATGATGTCCTCCGAGAGTCCTTCTTGTCGTGCGGTTTCACGTTGTCGTGCGGGGCAGAACGTTCGGGTCTGCGAGGCCCGCTGCACCCGACACCTTGCACATGCGGTGCCAAGTTCTGCGTGGCCTGCGTAAACCGCACGCGCTGTCCGCGCTGCGCTGACACCCGTCGTGAAGGAGGCCCCGTGGCGTCGAGCCAGGGCTGGAGCGGTCGGACGGACTGCGCCACGCGCTGAGGCGTTAGGTTCCCAGTCTGGGGCGACTGCGCCCAGCAATCGATCGCAGCGAACCCGATGCGCCCGATGCTACCAATGGCGGAACTACAGCCGCGTGATCGGCCAGTCGGCAGAGCGTGGCTGCGTGCACGCATGAACAGCGCGCTGCCTCGCCAGGTCCAAGATCTCGATCAGATCGCCGGCAGAAAGCAGGCTGCCCGGCGCGCGCTGTTCGGCCAAGCAGTCACCGGCCAGTCCATGCCAATACACAGCTGCACACGCCGCATCGTAGGCTGGCCAGCCCGCCGACAGCAGCGCGCCCGCGATGCCGGTCAGCACATCGCCCATTCCGCCGGTTCCCATTCCTGCGTTTCCCGTCGGACAGATCGATACGGGCAGTGCTTCCACGCTTTCTGAAACCGAGCCCGCGATGGTCGGCGTCGCTGGGCACGCGATGACGGTCCGCGCGCCTTTTAGTACGACCACGGCGCCCGTTCGTTGGCACAGGCGACGAGCGCTGTCGTACCGATCGGCCTGCACATGGCGCACCGTGGTTCCTAGCAGCCTCGCGGCTTCTCCCGGATGCGGCGTCAGGATGATCTCGCGTCCGCGGCCTTTGGCGCGCAGCAGAAGGGCCTCTTCACCGACCACTTGGTTCAGGGCATCGGCATCCAAGACCATCGGCGCGGTGCCATTTTCGATCAGCGACAGCAGCGCCTGTTTGACGGCGGATCCGACGGGCAGGCCCGGTCCGACGGCGATCGCTTGCTTGCCCTGGGCCGCGCGCAGCCACTGCGAGAGCAATCGATCGATCGCCGAAGCATCCGGCGTGTCGGTCAGATCGTAGGGCAGCGACATTGCTTCCATCACCTGTCCGGTCAGCGCG
The DNA here is from genome assembly GCA_041908565.1 of Polyangia bacterium. Classification (GTDB taxonomy): domain Bacteria; phylum Myxococcota_A; class Polyangia; order Palsa-1104; family JAEUJZ01; genus JAEUJZ01. The sequence goes on from JAYRFD010000098.1 coordinate 4,072, forward strand.
TGTTCTACCAGCGCAGTCGGAGCGGCGAGGGTGCACAGCCCGACTCCGGTCCGCAAGGCCGCCCGCGTACACAGCAGGGCCGCGCCCGTCTTGCCCAGCGATCCTGCAACGATCAGAAGATGCCCATGCGTTCCCTTGTGCCCAAGCTGCGACCGCGGCTGCGCCAAGCGCAACAGGCAGCGCGCCGACAGCAAGCGAGCCCGCACGCCATGATCGCTGACCGTCGATTCTGGTATGCCGATGTCGATCAGGAAGGTCTGGCCGCTGAAGGTGAAGCCGGGGGCGCCGCACAGACCTAACTTGGGCAAGCCAAAGGTCACGGTGTAGTCGGCCCGCACGATCGCCGGGCTGGGATCGTCATCGGCATCGCTGGGCAGGCCGCGATCGGCATCCAGACCCGACGGCAAGTCGACGGCCAAGCGCTGG
>JAYRFD010000099.1:0-2456 GCA_041908565.1 Polyangia bacterium
CTCGACGACGCGGTGCCCGAGCCTCCACCGGCACCGGATCTGACGGGGCGCCTGCTGTCGGTGCTAACCGGGCTACTGCGAATCCACATCCAGATCGCCGCGCGCGAGGCCGCACGCGATCAGCAGCGACTGATCCGCGGCATCGTCTTCTTTGTCCTTTCGGGCTTCGTCGGGCTGCTGGCTTTGCTAATCGGCGAAGGCTTGGCGCTGTGGGTGCTTTTGCAGATTCCGCTGCGCTGGTCGTGGGCTTTGGCGGCGCTGCTGCTGGGCAATCTGCTTCTGGCGGGTCTGTTCGCTTTGCTGGGCCGCAGTGCCTTGGCGGCACCCGTCATGCCGGAAACGCGTGCGCTGTTCCGACGCACGCTGGGTTCGCTATTTCCGCGTTAGTCGCTACGGGCACTTGGTCAGCGGCGCGATCGGCGACATGGGGGCGATGCCCATGCCGGCCACCATCGTGTCGTAGTCCGCAAGGCCGGTGACCAGAAGCTGACGAATGGTGGCGAAGGTCTGGTCCAGCTTGTTGGCGGTCGATGTCTCGGCAGCGCACAGGAACTTGCTGGACGTGCAGATCGGGAGCTGCTCGCAGCCGGGCGCGGTGGGCGCTGCGGCTTGTACCTCGGGTGCGCCATAAAGCACGCGACCGTCGAGCATCACCAGATCGATGTCACTGGGCCGGGACTGGATCAGCGCGTCATAGGGCTTGCTGGGATCGCCCGAGAACACGAACAGATCGGCGCGCTTGCCAACCTCTAGCGACCCAAGCTGTGTGTCCACGCCCAGGACTCGCGCGGGCTCGATGGTCACCATTTCGAACAAGCGGCGCGGCGTCAGCACACCGGCAAACTTGCTTTGGTTGACGCTGGCGGCTGTGCGTAGCTCGTCGAGCAGGTTGATGCCGCCCCCCAGCGCCCAGTCAGGCGCCAGCGCGATGGTCTGCACGCCGGCCTGGATCGCCAGATCGATCCGCGTGGTGTCGTTGTACAGAAACAGGTTCGACTTGGGCGACCACACCAGCTTCATCTTGGCGGCGGCCATCTTGGTGAACTCTGCGGTGCCCAGCGCTGTGCCGTGCACGATCGCGGTCTGCGGCGCCATCAGGCAGCCCGAGGCGCGGCTCTCTAGCAGCGCGAACTCGTTGCGGGCGACCGCGTCGACGCCTTCGCCGATGTGCACCACGTACGCGTTGGTTGTTCCTGCCGTATAGGCCGCGCAGATCGACATCGCCGCGATGTTGTCTGGCACCGAGATCGACGTTCGCACCTTGTCGCTACCCAGCCCGTTCTGCGAGGTATCGATTGTCCTGGCTAGCGACGAATAGCAGGTGAGGTTCAGCGCCCCTGGTGCGATCAGCATCGACGTGGTGCCGGCGATCAGGGCTTTGATCTCGGCGTACTTGTCTAGCTCGCACCGCAGGTCCACCGGCGAGCCATCTTCTTTGTTCAGGTACTGCTTGGCGTTGATGACTTCGCTGTATCGCTTGTCCGACGTCCATTCGTTGTGGTTGTTGTAGAACTTGCCCGGCGACCAGTCGCCTTCGTCGAAGATGTTGAACAGGCCGTGGTTGTGGGCATCGATCAGGCCGGGGGCAATGACGCCGGGCGAGGCGATGACGGTGGCCCCCTGCGCGCCGGTCTGCCCACTGCAGCTTGCCTGCACGCAGGTGATGGTTGTTCCCTCGACCAAAAGCTCGCCCTGCAGGGGCCCGCTTGGCGTCAGCAGCAAGCCGCGAAACAAGACGCGGTCTTTGGCGCCAGCGGTGAACATCGGACGGGGCAGGGGCGTTGCTGCATCGACGCTGGCATCCAGGCCGCCGCCGTCCATCGTGCCTTCGCCCATCGCCATGTCGACTGGGTCGCCACCGTCGCTGCCGGTCTGGCTGTCACGGCACCCCGCGGCCAACTGAAGGACCGCTGCGAGGACAAGAATCCCCTTCTGTGTTCGTTTGCGCATTGCGCACCCCCCTTTTCGCATCGTACCGCGCGGAAGCCCGTTTGAAGTAGACTGCCGACCCCATGTCTTCAGAAATCGATCTCGCAGCCGCGCCGATCCAGGGTGGCAGCGCGGACCTTCGCGGTGCGCACATCCTCATCACGGGTGGAGCGGGCTTCATCGGATCGCACTTGGTCGAGCGCCTGCGCGATCACAACCGGGTCCGCGTGCTGGATGTGATGCGACGCGACGCGCTGCGTCCGGCTGCGCTGCACGAACATCCCAACGTCGAGATCTGCGTCGGTGACGTGCTGGATCCCGAGTCCGTGAAGAACGCCGTGCGCGATGTCGACTTGGTGATCCACCTGGCGTCCATCGCCGGCGTCGATACGGTCATGAAGATGCCGACCACCACCATGCGCGTGTCGCTCTTGGGGACCGCCGCGGTGCTGGAAGCGGCCTATGCCACTGGACGCTGCAAGCGCTTCGTCGACTTTTCGACCAGCGAGGTCTTCGGGCGCTACGCC
>JAYRFD010000100.1:0-1655 GCA_041908565.1 Polyangia bacterium
CAGCAGCAGCAAGGACAGGGGGCGAAATGGGCGTCGCTCTGTGCCGCCATGCTGTGCCAGCAGAAACAGAACGGGGAAGGCCAGCGCGACGACGACAAGCTGGCCAAGCTCGACCCCGACGTTGAAGGACAGAAGGGACAAAAGAAGACCGCGGCGCGGCAGTCCGATCTCCTTCAGCACCGAAGCAAAGCCGAAGCCGTGCACCAGACCGAAGGCAAAGGTCAGAAGAAAGCGGTGACGGGGCGCCGGTCGCAGCAGGTTTTCGATGGCGACATAGCCAATCGATGCGGCAATGAAGCTTTCGACCAAGCGTCCGGGCAGCGAGACGATGCCCAGCCCTGACAGGCACAGCGTCACGGAGTGGGCCAAGGTAAACGCCGTCACGATCCGCACCACCGCCAGCAGCCCACGCCGCGCACCGTCGGCAGCCACGGGTGAACGTGATGCAGCCGCGCCAGAGGCCGACGATTCGGCCTGGCCATGTGCGGGGGATGGGCCTGCGCGCGTGGCGCCTCCTCCGGTCGCGGCAGCGGCGGCCGCAATGATCAGCAGGGCGAACAGAAACGCCAGGTGATCGTAGCCGGTGAAGATGTGTTCAACCCCAAGCGCGCTGTAGTCACGCAGGTTGTCCCAGGTGGAAAGCGGGCGGCCCAGCGGAAGGCTGCGACTGCTGCTGCGAAAGACCTGCTCGGTCTCAAGGGGGCCGGACTCTCCATCGCTGCGCAGACGCAGCAGGCACTGATGTCGCGGGTCGACATCGAAGAACAGCGAATAGGTCAGGCGGGCGTCTTCCAGGCTGCGATGGCAGCGGAAGCGCAGGCGCTGGACGAAGAAGAAGCCGTCGCCGGACTGCTTGGGCAGCAAGGCATGCTGCTCGGCTGTGCCCGCGCAGGGGTGGCCGTGGTTTTCGACGCTCAGGCGGGCTTGCACATAGCGTCCGATGCGCTCAGCCCCCGCTTCGGCTTCTTGGGGACTGGCCGGGCGATCTTTTTCGAGCCCCAGCGCTTCATACAGATCGCTGTGCGCGATCTGCAGCGTGACATCGACGGTCCGGCCCTGCGCACTGACATCGCCATAGACCACGCTGGACTGGTGCGCCGCGGCATCCGGGCTGAACAGCAGTCCCAGCAGCAATCCCAAAAGCAGACAGGGCAGGCGATGAACGCGACGCATCTTGGACGCTCAGCATGCCTCAGAATCGCGACGGAGGAACAGCAGAGTCGCAGCGCCCGGCAGGCCCGGCCCCCACGCCACCGCCGCCGCCCTGGCCATCGTGGGCCACCATCCGACCGACGAAAAGACATCGGCTTTTGTCTTTTGATACGATGACGTGATGGAGATGCAGGCCCTCGTTGGCCAGACCGTGGGGAACTGGCGAATCCGACGCCTCCTGGGGGAAGGCGCTTTCGGTTCGGTGTTTGAGGCCGAACACAGCGCGATTCAGGGGCGCAAAGGGGCCATCAAGATTCTGAAGCCCGAGCTATCCATGCAGGCCGGAATCAAGCAGCGCTTCCTAAACGAAGCGTCGGCCGCCAGCCGGGCCGAGCACGAAAACATCGTGCAGATCTTCGACGGTGGCATTGCTCCTGACGGCACGTGTTACCAGGTGATGGAGCTTCTGAACGGCACGGTCCTGACCCAGCTGATGAAGAAGG
>JAYRFD010000101.1:0-3241 GCA_041908565.1 Polyangia bacterium
AAGTGCGCTCGACAGAGAAAAACGGATCAACGACCTCAGCCATAACCACGACCGCGCGCCGATTGGATCTCCATCAAATGACGATCAGCGAAGCCTACACCGACGGAAGCATGGCGCAGGTTTGGGTTTGTGGATGGGAACCAGCTAGATGCTCCGACGGTGGGCCGCTTGGGCGAAGCGCTGGCGCTGCGGCGCCGAGAAAACTCGCTGCTGTATGATTACGGCTTCGAACTGGGTGGCCCCATCGTCAAGAACCGCATCTGGTTCTACGTTGGGTTCGCCCCCACCACGACGGTCTATCGCAACGAACAGACCGTTAGGCGACGTGTCCTGGATCCAGCGACTGGCACATCGCGCATCTTGGACAACTACCAGTGTCCTTCGTACTTGGCGACGACGCTGTACTGCCGTGGGGCACGCCTGGCGGCCTTCGCGACCGAAGATCTGCCGCAATACACGACCGCGTACGACGAGACCAAGCAGCTTTACAACGGCATCGCCAAGCTGCAGTTCAACATCAACGCCGACCACAACATCACAATCGGCTATATCGCCGCGCCATCGACGTTTGACGGCTATGGCACGCTGTCGCCGTTTTCCTATTCAAACGTTGGCGACTTCCGTTTTAGCTCGCTGTCGAACGTCCACGACGCCAACGCTCGCTATGTCGGCAAGCTGTTGGATCGCAAGCTGCAGATCGACGTGATGTACGGCTACCACTACCAGGGCATGGATCTGACGCCGCAGAAGATCGATCAGCCCCTGTACCAGTACTTCGCCGACACCAACGATCCATACTCCTTGGCGGACTTCGAGCCGATCGGCGAATGCCAGCGCACCACCAGCGGCTTCAATCCCTGCCCGCTGACTGTGTATCGCCGAAACGGCTGGGGTCGATACGACCGTCAGATCCTGCAGCGTCATCAGGTGCTGGCCGCCGTCACTGCCTACCTGAACTTCCTGGGCAGCCACGCCATCAAGGTCGGGTTCGACTTTGAACACCTTCGTTCCGATCACACGCGAACCTACAGCGGCACCGACATCGATCCCAACGATCCCAGCACGTGGAACGATCCGTCGCGCGGCCACCGGTACTACCAGACATCGGACGACGGATCGCAGCTGAAGATCTTTGCCGAATACGCGACGCGCGATCAGAACGGCAATATCATCCGCTTAAACAACTTCCGCGCCGAGACGTACACCAACAACTACTCGCTGTACCTGCGCGATAGCTGGAACGTGTCGAAGATCCCCGGCCTGGTGATCAACGCCAGCCTGCGCTGGGAAGTGCAGCAGATCTTCGGCGCCGACGGGTCCGAGCGCATCCTGATCGCCGACAACATCGCGCCGCGCATCGGCGCCGTCTGGGACTTCACGCAGAAGGGCCTGGGCAAGCTTTACGTCAACTACGGGCGCTTCTATCAGTCGGTCCCGCTTACGATCAACGACCGTCAGTTCAGCGGCGAAGGCGTTATGACCGGCTCGGAAACGGCGGACTGCCCGCGCGGGGCTCTGCAGCAAGGGGGGCGGCTTCTACCCTTCGCCGGACAGCGCGCCGGCGCGCCCTGCGGCCTGGTGCGAGCGAACGACGACCTGAACGCCGGCACCTACGGCAACGTGATGCCGGGCCTGAAGGGACAGCATCTGGACGAAGTTGTGGCCGGCCTGAACTACGACGTCGGTTGGGACGTGGTGCTGGGCCTGGGCTACATCTATCGCGATCTGGGCAACATCATCGAAGACATGTCGGCCGACGGCGGCAACAACTACCTGATTGCGAATCCAGGCGTGCGCGCGGATCCGCAGCGCATCAGCGAACTGGAAGCCGAAGTCAACCGCCTGCGCACATCGGGCGCTGCTCCGCTGGAAGTCAATCGAGCGCAGTCGCGCCTGGATCAGTACCGTTCGCTGGGACGCCTGTTCCCCAAGGCGCAGCGCACGTATCACGCGCTGGTGCTGTCGCTGAACAAGCGGCTGTCGAATCGAGTCAGCTTGATCGCGAACTACACGTTCTCGCGCACGCTGGGCAACTATCCCGGCACCTACGATGCGACCACCGATGAAAACTCGCCCAACTTTTCGGGCGCGTACGACTTGGTCGATGCGCAGGACAACAAGAACGGTCCGCTGCCCACCGACCGACCGCACAACTTGAAGTTCTTGGGGACCTACGCGCAGCCACTGCCCGGCGGTGGCAAGCTGGACTTCGGTCTGACGTTCAGCATGTATTCAGGTCGTCCGATCAACGTGCTGGGCACCCATCCCATCTACGGCAACAGCTATGTCTATATCCTGCCGCGGGGCGCCGGTGGTCGAACGCCGATGATCAGCCAGTTCGATGCGCACGTTGGCTATGACCAGCCGCTGCCTAAGAGCCTGCGCCTGTCCGTGTTTGTCGACGTCATCAACCTGTTCAACCAGCGCGAGATCGCCAGCGTCGATGACGACTACACGTACTCGCTGGTCGCGCCGATCCGAAACGGCGATCCGCAGGACCTGCGTCGCCTGCGAACCCTGTCAAACGCAGTGCCCGTGGTGAACAGCAACTTCGGACAGCCCACTGCCTTCCAAGCGCCGCTGTACATGCGCTTTGGCGCCCGCCTCGCGTTCTAAGCGCGCGGTCTGCTGCACACGCAGCGAGCATCGGTCGTCTTCGTCTGCCCGCCCCTCGACTGCACCGCCAATTCCTCGACAGCTAAAGCACCTTGCCGGGATTCATCAGGCCTTGCGGATCCAAGGCCTGCTTGATGGCTCGCATCACGTCGACCTCGACAGAGCTGCGATACCGCTCTAGCTCGTCGCGCTTCAGGCAGCCGATGCCGTGTTCGGCGCTAAAGCTGCCGTTCATTGAAACAGCCAGGTCGTGCACGATGGCTGCGATGCGCTCGCGCTCGGCCAAGAACGCCGCGCCCGGCGCCCCAACGGGCTGGCTTAGGTTGAAGTGAATGTTTCCGTCGCCGATGTGACCGAAGGCGCAGACCCGCAGGCCGGGCACAGCGGCCAAGACATGCGCGCTGGCCACTTCAACGAACTCGGCGACGCGACTGACCGGCACCGCGACATCGTGCTTCAGGCTTATGCCTTCGGGCTTCTGCGCTTCGGGAATGCTCTCGCGAATGCGCCAAAACTCGCCGCGCTGCACCGCACTCTGCGCCACTGCCGCATCATCGATCAAACCGGCTTCGTTGCACTCTTCAAACAGCCCTTCGCACGTCCGCAGAAGCTGCTCTGCGCTGTC
>JAYRFD010000102.1:0-3537 GCA_041908565.1 Polyangia bacterium
GGTCCCTCAAGAAGCTCGACGACATCGGGAATGGCGGACGGCTCTTCCGCGAACAGCAGAGTCAGTGCGTCCCGCTGCCGGGTGACATCGCCGGCTTCGGCCAGCGTTCGATAGAACAGCCGGCGCTTGCGCGCGATGACAGTCGTGGCGGCGGCCAGCGCAATCATCGCGGCCACCCGCGCAGGCGAATCCGACAGCGGGTTTCCTTCAGCCAAATCGCGCTCGACCTTCTGACGCTGCCATTGCGAAAGCGTCGCGGCAGAGTCTTGCGCCCGCTGCTGCAGGGTGTCCAGGTCCGGCGCCAGGTTCTGCGCCAACAGACGGGTCAGCTGCTGCATCCGTGCACGTCGCGGGGTCGCGCTGCGCAGCGCGCGCAGACGCTGCAGCATGCTCCGCCGTTTTTCTTTTTCTTGTTCGGCCTGCCACCCCCGATCAAACCTCACATTGCCGCAGAAGGACCCGCCCTCGTCGTTCCCTTCAACGGGCAGGTAGTACGGGCGCACGTGCAAGGGCCGCAGACGCAGCGCCTTGCGGCAGGTTTCCAGCAAGACCATCGGGGCCCTGCCGACATTGGCAGGCGAGCCGGCGAGCTCGGACACGGCATCTACGTCGTACCAACAGAACTCGCAGAGCGAGGCCACCACCTGCGCCAGCAGGTCGCCCGACAGCCACAGATCGGCGATGGCGTCTCTGCCATCCCGCGAATCGGTGACCAAAAGGGGCTTGCCGCAGGAACGCGCGCGGCTTAGCGCATCGGCCAGCGAGCGGTGACGGGCCAGCCAGTCCAGCGTGACGGTTGGCGGTTCCTCTTCCGCTTGCCGCAGACCCAGCCAGCAAAGCGGCCCCCCCAAGAGCCCAGCAGCCAGCAGCCCACGTCGTGACAGCCATCGCGCGGGCGCAACCGACGGAATCCCATCCCCGCTTGCATACGTCAAGGTCGACATGGCTCCCTCCTATCTAATTCGACAGCGCGGTCGGTGGCTGGTTCCCCGCATCCGCGATGTGAATCGATCGAGCAAGCCGGTGCATTGCAGGTGAACTGAAGGGGCCGTGCTACAAGAACCGCACAGAAGATCCGAAGAGGATCGGAAGAGGATCCGAACAAGCTCCGCAGAATTTTCCGCCGCGCGCAGGCATGCAGCAGTCCTTGCGGGAAGCTGTGCCCGCAGCTGCCACACCGGCTGGCATGCCAATTGATTCATCCAAAGGACCCCAGATGGTGTCGGCTCTGCACCGCAAGCTGTGGCGTGACCTGATCCGACTGCGCGGTCAGGTGGTGACCATTGCCTTGGTGATCGCGGCAGGCATCGCCAGCTTCGTCACCATGCGCGGCAACTACACGTCGCTGGAAGCGGCGCGCGATCGCTTTTATGACCAGCAGCGCTTCGGCGATGTGTTTGCGCAGCTGGAACGAGCCCCGGAATCGGTTCGCGCAGAAATCGCCGCCCTGCCCGGCATCGCGCACGTTGAGTCGCGCATCGTCAAGCCGGCCATGCTGCCGCTGCCCCAGCTGTCCGAGCCGGTTCGTGGTCTGGTGGTCTCGCTGTCGCCCCTGCCCCAGCTGAACCTGCCGCGCCTGCGGGATGGCCGCCTGCCCGATCCCGCACACACCGATGAAGCGGTACTGCTGCAGGGCTTTGCCGATGCGCATCACCTGCAGCTGGGTGATCGGATTCCCGTCGTCATCAACGGCAAGCGGCGCCTGCTGCAGATCGTCGGCATCGCCGCGTCGCCAGAGTACGTCATGGCGATGGCGGCCGGATCGATGAGCTCGGATCCAGAGCGCTTCGCCGTGCTGTGGCTGGGACACGCAGCGCTGGCAGCAGCTTTCAACATGCAAGGCGCCTTCAACGATCTGACGCTTGAGCTGCGGCCGGGAACATCAATCGCAGGGACGATCGATAGCGTGGATCGTCGCCTGGCGGCCTATGGCGGCTTGGGGGCCTACGCGCGCGACCGGCAGCGATCGAACTACATGATCAGCGGAGAGCTGCAGCAGCTATCCAGCATGGCACTGGTGCTGCCGAGCATCTTTTTGGCGGTGGCTCTCTTGCTGGTGAACTTGGTGCTGTCGCGGCTGGTCTATATCCAACAGGCCGAGATCGCGACGTTAAAAGCCCTGGGCTACAGCAACCGCCAGGTCGGTCTGTATTTTCTGGAGCTGGTGCTGGTGGTCAGCGGCGCGGGATCGCTGCTCGGCCTTCTGATCGGGCAGATCCTGGGCAGCGGCATGCTGGATCTGTACGCGCGCTACTTCAAGTTCCCCGACCTGCGCTTGCAGCTGGATGCTCGCGATGCGGCGCTCGCGGTCCTCGGCAGCTTTTTCGCTGCGGCGACGGGTGCGCTGGGTTCGGTGCGGCGCGCGGCCAGCATTCCACCGGCAGAAGCGATGCGCCCCGCATCGCCGATGCGATACCAGACATCGATCATCGATCGACTGGGCTTGCGGCGCTTCATCTCGCCCTCGGCCCACATGATCGTGCGCGAGCTACAGCGGCGTCCGCTGCGCACGCTGATGTCCTGCTTGGCCTTGGCAGCGGCCACTGCGCTGACCGTGGTTGGTGGTTACTACGCCGATGGCATCGAAGCGCTGCTGTATTCGCAGTTTCATCAGCGCATGCGCGAAGACGCCGCCGTCACCTTCATGCGACCGCAGCCGCAGCGCGTGCTGCGCGAGCTGGCCCACCTGCCCGGCGTGCTGTCGGTCGAAGGTCTGCGATCCGTCCCGGTGCGCTTCCGCGTGGCACACCGCCATCGCGACGGCGTCATCCTGGGGTACGACGATCAGGCGGAGCTGCGGCGACCGCGCGACATCGAAGGACGCCCGGTTTCGCTGCCGCCTGGCGGCATCGTGCTGACCGACATCCTGGGCGAGATCCTGCACGTGCGAATCGGCGACAGCATCGAGGTCGAGCTGATGGAAGGCAGCCGCGCCCATCGCCGCTTGGTGGTCAGCGGCTTTATGCCCGAGTCCTTCGGCCTGTTCGGTCACATGCGCATCGACGCACTTCGCGCGTTTCTGGACGAAGGGCCGACTGTGTCGCAGGCGCTGCTGCGCATCGACGCGAAGCAAGGACCGCTTCTGGACCAGCGCCTGAAAAATCTGCCGGCGGTGGCCGAGGTCAGCAAGGTCAGCAACGTCCTGCGCAAGTTCCGCGATCAGAGCGGCAACATGATCTTGGTGATGGCGTTTGTCATCGCGCTGTTCGCGGCCACCATCACGATCGGCGTTGTGTACAACAACGCGCGCGTGGCGCTGTCGATGCGCGGCCGCGATCTGGCCAGCTTGCGCGTGCTGGGGTTCACGCGCGGCGAGATATCAACCATCTTGATCGGCGAACAGATGCTGCAGGTGCTGCTGGCGCTGCCGCTGGGCCTGTTCTTCGGCAACCTGCTGGTGCAGCTTCTGTCCAGCACCGTCGATCCAGAGGCCTATCGCATCCCCATGACCTTGACCGCGCGAAGCTATGCCTTCGGCGTGGTGGTGACGCTGTCGGCCGCGCTGCTGAGTGCTTTTCTGGTGCGGCGTCGCTTGGA
>JAYRFD010000103.1:0-2558 GCA_041908565.1 Polyangia bacterium
CTCAACTAAAGGAATCCGCCCGTCCAGACGAAGCTGGGATGGAGTCCCCCGCGGGAAAAAGAAATGTCTTCCGTGCGATGACCGCCCACCCGGGTAAGGCACGGTGGCCGCAGCGCCGGCCGTGGGTCCAATCGCCGTCGCTGTCCTGCTGGCGCTAGGCGCTGTAGGGCGCCAAGAGTCGTGAGAAGATGTCGGCTTCGCGATGCGCTGTATGCCGAGGCCTATGGATCGAATCTGGCGTGTGGAGAGCGTCCGCGGCCTGTGGCGCTGCCTGGCCCTGTGTCTGCTGCTGGGCGCTTGGCCGCAGCGCGCGGACGCCCAGACCACGCTGTGGACGGCCGACATGCTCTTGCGCGATGTCGACGATCCGCCCGGCGAAGCCGACGCTGGCTGGCGCAGGGTCGACCTGCCGCATGCCCTGCAGGACGACGACCGCCGCGCCGCCGGAGCCTGGTTTCGTTTTCACCTGCCCGACGCGACCCAAGGCCCCGAACAGGCCGCCTACCTGTACTGGGCGAACGAAAACGCAGCCTTTTATTTCAACGGCAGCTTCATTGGCGATGGCGGTCGGCTGCGTGATCCGATCGCTCGTCACTGGAACCTGCCGTTCTATTTCTTGCTGCCACGCGTGCTGTGGCGCCCGACGGGAAACCAGCTGTGGATTCACCTGCGCAGCGATCCTGGTTGGGGCCTGCTTTCGCCCCTGACCATCGGACCCGCGACCGATCTGCATCGGACGTACGAAAGCCGGCGCTTCCTGCAGATCGAGCTTGCGCGCGGCCTTGGCATCGCGCTGCTTCTGGCATCCAGCCTGGCCCTTTCGGCGTGGTGGTGGCGCAAGCAAGATCGCCAGTACCTGTGGTTTGGCCTGGCCTGCCTGTCGTGGAGCGTCTTTTCGTTCTACCAAGGCATGCACGAACCGCCGCTGCCGCCCGCCTTGCTGCGCTGGCTGGCCCACTTGTGCCTGGATGCCTGGACGGTCTGCCTGACCTTGTTCGTGCTGCGCCAGCTGAACCTGGCCAGCCCACGGCTTGAACGCGCGCTGTTTGCCTTTCTGCTGCTGGTGGCGGTGCTCAGCACGCCGCATGGCCTGTTCTGGCAAGGGGCCGCCTTCTTCGTTTCGCACGGCCTGTTCGGAGTGTTCGCCATCGTGCTGACGCTGTGCCTGCGTCGAAAGCTGCGGCCGCATCCGCTGCTTTTCGGCTGCCTTCTGGTGCTGATCTTGGCCAGCTTTCATGATCTGTTCTTTGCCATCCCGTGGCACTGGTTCCCGACGTGGTTTCACCCGATTCAGCTGACGCATCGCTTCTTTGCAGCGCACTATGCGGCGCCCCTGGTGTTGTTGGTGCTGACGCGCACGCTGGCCCGCCGCTTCGTGCAGTCACTGGTCGAAACCGAGACGCTAAATCGCGAGCTTGAGTCGCGCGTGGCAGCCAGCACACAAGCGCTGGCCGATAGCTACGCCCGGCGGTCGCAGATGGAACGCCAGACTGCGGCACACGCAGAACGCGAGCGAATCTATCGCGACCTGCACGACGATCTGGGTGCCATGCTGCTGTCGCTGTCGATTCGCGCCAAAGATCCGCGCGATGCCGAGCTTGCTCGATCGGCGCTGCGCAACCTGCGCGATGTTGTTTCACAAGCGGGCCAGCAGCAGTTTCCCCTGCACGATCTGCTGGCGGACTGGCGGGCCGAGATCAGCGGGCGGCTGCATGATGCCGGACTGAATCTGCACTGGCAGCAGGCGGAAGATCTGCCAAACCTTGCCGTCTCTGCGACGGCTGCGCTGCACCTGGGGCGGATCTTGCGCGAAGCGATTTCGAATGTCGTGCACCATGCGCGGGCAAGCCAGGTCACGCTTCAGATCGACGGCACAGAGAGTCTGCCGCCCATGCTTCAGGTGACGGTCAGCGACGATGGAACCGCACGAGCGCAGGCCCCCGGACGGGGCATGCGCAACATGCGCAGTCGCGCCGCACTTCTGCAGGGCACCGTGACCTGGGACTTTGGTGAGCACGGCTGCCGCGTGCAGCTTGCCCTGCCGCAAAGCGGCCTGACGTGTCGCCCCCCCGACGCACAATAGGCAACAGCGCCGACGGTCGAATCAGTGCTGCTCGGTCGGTTCGCCAGGCTGAGCAGGCTTGCCAGGCTTGTTCGGAACGGAATCGCCGCCTTCGGCTGCGCGCTTGGGGATGCCCAGGATGTCGCGGAAGCGGTCGCCTTCCATGACCTCGTTTTTCAGCAGCTCTTGCACGGCATGAAGCAGGGGCTCGCGATGCTCGCGGATCGCTGCTCGGGCCTGGACGTACAGCTCATCAAGCAGGGACCGCACCTCGGCGTCGACTTGCCGCGCGGTCTCTTCTGAATAGTCGTGCGAGCGCGGCCCCCCGACGTCCAGGAACATGCCACGGCCCGACTCAAACGACTGCAGGCCCAGCGCGCGGGACATGCCCAGCTCGACGACCATGCGACGCACAAGCTCGGTCGCACGCTGCAGATCGTCCAGCGCCCCCGTCGAGATATCGGGCAGAAGTTCCTCTTCGGCGGCCCGCCCACCC
>JAYRFD010000104.1:0-11114 GCA_041908565.1 Polyangia bacterium
ACGCCGATCACGGACTGGGCGACACCGACGCCGCTCAAAGCGCCGTCAGCTACGTCGGCATGCTGCGCGAAGGGCGCGAGCGTCCGTCGTACCGCTGGACGTTCGAAGGCACCGACACCATCCGCGTGACGACGCAAGAAGCCCCGCAGCGCGTGCTGCTGTGGCAAGCCACAAACCCCAAGGCGCGCGACTTCCGCGTCGAGACCTTGGGCAAAGTGTGGACCAGCCGCGAGCTTGCTAGCCAAGGCGGCGGCGTGTACACGGCACAAGTGCCGATGCCCGCCCAGGGCTACACCGCGTTCCTGATTGAACTGCAGTACGACAGCGGGCAGATCTTCCCGCTGAAGGTCTCGACCGCGGTTCGCATCGTGCCGGATCGTCGCCCGTTTGCCGGCATCGATCCCAAGACCGGCCTGCTGGAAAACACGCCGACGATGTAGCTCGACGACACGGGCCCGTGCGGCGAACCAGCGCTGCTTCCGATTCAGGACGGGTAGCGCATCGACAGCGCGCGCAGCGGACCCGACAGGCCATAGCTCGCGCACAGCAGCGTGGCGAACGTGGCGATGCTCGCCCCGACTTGCGCTGCATCGAAGCTCTGGATCAGCAGCGCGCCGGGAGCCCACAGAAAGATCAGCCAGGCCAGGGTCTCGCCGAGGGCCGACAGATCGCTGCCCAGCTGGACCAGCAGCGCCAGCAGGGCCACCGGGACCGGCAGCAGCAAGTAGATCGCGATGAAGCGAGCCGCCGGGTCGTGGGTCGCCGTCAGCATGTGGACGATCTGCCGCAGCGGGGGCTCGCCATGCCAAGGCAGAAGGTACAGCGCCGCCAAAAGCGCGATGCTGCCCAGCCCCAAGAAGCGCGGAAGCTGAGCCCACGCGACATGTGTCCGCACGACCAAGGTCGCGCACAGCAAAGCCGCCACGCAGCCAACCGCGGATCGCAGCGGCAACGGCAGCGGCAGGTTGCCCGCCACCGTCCAGGCCGGCAGCGCAGCGAAGCCGATCAAGGCGCGAAACATCGCGGGAACTGGCAAGACGGCCGACGTCAGCACGACGGCTCCGGCGACCATCAGCGTCCACAGCGCTGCGAATTCACTGGGCGATGCGCCGGCCAGCCGCGCGATGCCACTTGAGCCGCCGCGAGGCAGAAGAAACGCCAACAGCAGCATCAGCCCAGACAGGCCGGTGATGATGCGCGTGCGCTGCGGGAACTGCGGGAGAGACAACACAATAAAACGTAAGGAGCGTAACACTGAACTATCTGTCAAGTCGATGCCCTTGGCTGCATCGACGCAGCCCACAGGCACGCGCTCGAACGCTCGCAGGTGCCACCCCGCGGGCACTCGCACCGGCGCTCTTGGCTCCGCAAATTATGTTGCTCACGCCACGCACGTGCTGGCATAAGCTCACCTTATGATTTTTCAGATCCTCAACGACCTAGAGTACGGACAGCTCCACTTGGGGCTGGACCGAGCGACGGGCCTGCGAGCCATTGTCGCACTGCATTCCACCCGCTTGGGACC
Source organism: Polyangia bacterium (assembly GCA_041908565.1). Lineage (GTDB taxonomy): Bacteria > Myxococcota_A > Polyangia > Palsa-1104 > JAEUJZ01 > JAEUJZ01. Next base: position 1,526 of record JAYRFD010000104.1, read on the forward strand.
GGCCATCGGTGGCTGTCGCGTCTATCCCTATGCCGATGAAGCGGCGGCGGTGACTGACGCCTGCCGATTGGCTCGCGCGATGGGCTACAAAGCGGCGCTAGCCCGCTTGCCACACGGCGGCGGCAAGGCGGTCATCTGGGGCACCGAAGCCATGCGGCGCCCTGACTTCGATCGCAAGGCGCTGTTCACGGCCTTCGCGCGCTTCGTGGACTCGCTGGGCGGTGCATACCTGACCTGTGAAGACTCGGGCACGTCGACCAGCGACATGGACGTGGTCCGCCAGCACACCAAGCACGTGCTGGGTACGTCGACGGCTGGTGGTGGCTCGGGCGATCCTTCGCCGTTTACGGCGCTGGGCTGCCGCCGCGGGATCGAAGCGGTCTGCGAAGTAATCCTGGGCCGCAAGGACGGTCATGACATGGCCGGGCTGCACGTCGCCATCCAGGGCGTCGGCGCCGTCGGTCGCTACCTGGCGCTAGAGCTACACAAGCTGGGCGCCCGCTTGACGATTGCCGACATCGATTCTGCGCGAGCTGAGCGCGTCGCGGCCGAGACCGGAGCGACGGTCGTGTCGATCGACGCGATCTTCGATGTGGAATGCGACATCTTCGCGCCGTGCGCTCTGGGTGGCGCGATCTCGTCGACCACCCTGCCCCGCCTGCGCTGCCGGGCCGTCGCTGGAGCCGCCAACAATCAGCTGGCTTCCCCCGCGGTGGGTCGCACGCTGCAGGACCGCGGAATTTTCTACGCACCGGACTACGCCATCAACGCCGGCGGCCTGATCAACGTCGCGCAAGAGTTCGCAGGCTACGACGCCGAAAAGGCCCGCCAGCGCGCCAGCGGCATCTACGCCACCATTCGCGAGATCGCCGAGCGCACCGGCAAAACCGGTCGTCCGCCTGGCGAGATCGCCGATCAGCTGGCCGAAGAGATCATCGCGGCCGGCCCGCAAGCGCTGGCCACCTAAGCAGTCCCTGCAACGACCCACCCGACCGCCGCCCGGCGGACCCGAGGAAGTCATGTCGAACGCTGCGACGCAGACGTATGTCGATCTGGAAGCGCGCTATGGGGCGCACAACTACAAGCCTCTCGACATCGTCGTCGCGGATGCGCAAGGCGTCTGGGTCACCGATGTCGAAGGGCGAAGGTATCTGGACGGGCTCAGCGCGTATTCGTCGCTGAACCAAGGACACCGTCACCCGCGCATCATCGCCGCCCTGATCGAACAGGCGGGCCGCGTGACCTTGACGTCGCGCGCCTTCCGCAACACCGAGCTTCCGTACCTGGAAAAAGAGCTGTGTGAGCTTTCCGGGATGGAGCGCGCGCTGCTCATGAACACCGGCGCCGAAGCGGTCGAGACCGCGATCAAAGCAGCGCGCCGGTGGGGATACCGCCACAAGGGCATCCCTGCCAACCAGGCCGAGATCATCGTCTGCGCAGACAACTTCCACGGTCGCACGGTCACCATCATCAGCGCATCGACCGAGCCGGCATATCGCGCCGACTACGGTCCGTTTACGCCGGGCTTTGTCGTCGTGCCGTTTGGCGATGCCGACGCGCTGGAGCGGGCCATCACACCGCGCACCTGCGCCTTCCTGGTCGAGCCGATCCAGGCCGAAGCCGGCGTGCTGATGCCGCCGCCCGGCTATCTGCAGCAAGCGGCCGAGCTCTGCAAGCGCAGCCGCGTGCTGCTGCTTCTGGACGAAATTCAGACGGGTCTGGGCCGCACAGGGCGCATGTTCGCGTGTCAGCACGAAGGAGTGAAACCCGATGCCCTGCTGCTTGGCAAGGCGCTGGCTGGCGGCGTCTATCCGGTCTCGGCTGTCGTCGGCAGCGACGCGCTGATCGGCGTGTTCGAGCCCGGCAGTCACGGCAGTACGTTTGGCGGCAATCCCCTGGGCAGTGCGGTGGCTCGCGCTGCGCTGCGCGTGATTCAAGACGAAGGCTTGGCCGAGCGCGCCGCTGAGCTGGGGCCGCCGTTCCTGCAACGCCTAGCCGCAGTCAAGAGTCACGTGGTCAAGGGCGTGCGCGGCTCGGGTCTGCTGATCGGCATCGAGCTGAACACCGCGGCGCGACCGTACTGTGAGGCGCTCGCTCGCGAGGGCGTGCTGTGCAAAGAGACCCATGACAAGGTCCTGCGCTTCGCCCCGCCCCTGGTCATCACGCAGGACGAGCTAGATTTCGCGTTCGAACGCATCGCCCGCGTCCTGACATCCGACACCATCGCCCGCGCTGCATAGAACCGGCCGACTGTCGGCAGCGCGCATCGACGCCCCGCACAGACAGCATCGCTGCAAGCGCCCAACGGCAAGCCAGGACCAGCCACACCCATGTGCAAGCGAGTGCTCGTCTGCCGATCTGATCTGCCGACGTGGTCGCGGCCGATGCTCGCTTCGCCGCATGGACCCATCCAGCCTTCGTTGTGGCGCGGCATTGTCTCGAATTCCGTGAACCCATAGGAGAGCGCCCCATGGCATATCGAGTTGAAGATCACTGGCTGCTTGGCACCGACGGCGACACCGTGCAGCGCAAGGAATCGCCCAACCACGGAGGCGAGATCGCTCCCGAATTCCTGGTCGTCCACTTCACCGCGGGGCGCAGCGCCAAGTCCAGCGTGGACTGGCTCACCAACCCCAAGTCCAAGGTGTCGGCCCATTTGGTGATCGGTCGCGACGGCAGCGTCACGCAGCTAGTCGCGTTCAATCAGAGAGCGTGGCATGCCGGCCCCAGTCAGTGGGCGGGACGCAGCGATCTGAACAGCTGCTCAATCGGCATTGAGCTCGACAACAAAGGCAAGCTGCACCGCGCCGGCAGCCACTGGCAGTCGTGGTTCGGCGAAGTGGTTCCCGATTCCGAAGTGGTGGAAGCCGCGCACAAGGCCGAGCACGTGCAGTCAGGCTGGCACACCTTCAGCGCCGAACAGCTGTCGACGCTGACACGCGTCGGGGCAGCACTGGCCGAGCAGTACACCCTGCGCGATGTCATGGGGCACGAGGACATCGCTCCGGGTCGCAAGAACGATCCTGGACCGCTGTTTCCGATGGACGTGTTTCGCTCTGCCGTTTTGGGACGCCAGCACGGAGAGCTGCCGGTCTACGTCTGCACGACGACGCTGAACCTGCGCAGCGAGCCATCGTCAAGCGCAGCCAAGCTCGTTCCCGGCGGCCTACCGACAGGCACCGCCGTGCGCGACCTGGGTGAACGGGTCGGCAGCTGGTGGCGTGTGTTGGTCCTTCTGCCCATCAACGGCGACAGCGACCTGGAAGGCTGGGTCCACAGCGCGTATCTGAATCGCCAAACCTAGGCGATCGGCACAGACGATCGGCACAGACGATCGGCACAGACGGTCGACCCAGACAATCGACGTAGACGATCGGCACAGACGATCGACCCAGGCGATTGGCACAGACAATCAGCGCTGTAGGTTGCGCAGGGGAGCCGGCTGCTGCTGCATGGCTTCGCGTCGCTCGATGCGGGCTTCGCGTCGTGCTTCCATGCGTTCCTCGCGTCGCTGCTCGCGCTGGTCACGGCGAAGTTCGCGCCGATCCTCTCGCTGATCCCGACGATCCTGACGAAGCTCTCGCTGGTCTTTGCGAAGCTCGCCACGATCCCGCCGCAGCTCGCTGGCAGCCGCTCTGATCCCGTCGCGATCCGCGGCTTGACGAGGTTCGCGCAGGGCCCGCCGGTCTTCGCGAAGCTCTTGCCGGTCGGCCCGCAGCTGCTGACGGTCGGCGTGAAGGTCGGCCCGATCGGCCTGCAGCTGTTGCCGCACCGCGCGCACATCGGCCGCGTTGGGACGTTCGACCGACGGTGCGGTCTGGCGCGCAGGCAGTCCTGGACCGCCCGCTTCCTGCGCCAGCGCAAGCGCAGCGGATAGAAAAAGACCCGCAGCAGTCAGCCAAGAAAGTCGCACCCGCATAGACGCCTCCATCGACGAAGCAAAGCGCAGCATCCGCCCTTCATCATACCGCGACCCCGCCGCGCTGTTGGGCAGTCAGACGATGCCGCGCGCGTGCGGGTTCCCGGATCAAAGACGGGTCGCGCAAGCCGGCAGGACTACTGGAAGACCAGCAGCAGATCGCCGGTGTCCACGCGCTCTCCCGGCTTGATGAAGATCTCTTTGACCACACCAGACAGCGGGCTTGGCACGGCCATTTCCATCTTCATGGCCTCGATCGTCAGCAGGCGTTCTTGTTCGCGCACTTCCTGGCCCGGCTTGACCTTGACGTCGATCACCGTTCCTGGCATCGGCGACGCCAAGTGGTGCAGGTTGTCGCGATCGGCCTTCAGGCGCGTCTTGGCCTCGCGCCCGGATCGCGAGTCATGCACCTGCACTTCGCGCGGATGACCGTTTAGTTCAAAGAACAGCGTGCGACTGCCTTCTTCGTTCGGCTCGCTGACCGCCACCAGCTTGATGAACAGCGTCTTGCCGCGCTCGATCTCGACCTCTGCTTCTTCGCCGACCCGCAGGCCATAGAACAGCACATCGCTTGGGATCATCGAGACATCGGTGTACTTGCGCTCGAACGCCGCGAACTCGACGAAGACCTTGGGATACATCAGGTAGCTCAGCACTTCGAGCTCGCTGACCTGACGGCGAACCTTGGCTTCCAGATCGGCCTTGATCGCGTTGAAGTCGACCGGTGGCAGCGTCTCGCCCGGGCGTCCGGTGAAGGTGCGCTTGCCTTTCAAAACCACCTCGCGCAGCGCGCTGGGAAAGCCGCCGGGTGGCTGACCGATCTCGCCCGCGAAATAGCCGACCACAGACTCTGGAAAGGCAAGCTCGCGCCCGCGGTCGATCAGGTCCTGCGGCGACAGGTTGTTGGTCAGCATGAACAGCGCCAAGTCCCCGACCATCTTCGACGACGGCGTCACCTTGACGATATCGCCGAGCAGCGCATTGACGGTCTGATACATGCGCTTCAGCTCGGGCAGGCGATCGCCGACCCCGACCGATTCGGCCTGCGGGCGCAGGTTGCTGTACTGACCGCCGGGGATCTCGTGGATATAGACATCGGCGGCGCTGGCCTTCATGCCCGATTCAAACGGCTGATAGATCGCGCGCACGGCTTCCCAGTAATCGGAAAACTCCAGCACGCGACTGAAGTCGAGTCCCGTCGATCGATCGTGATGTTCGAAGGCGGCGACCAAGCTTTCCAGGTTCGGCTGTGAAGTCAGACCGGACATCGCGCCCAGGGCGACATCGACGATGTCGACGCCGGCCTCTGCCGCCAGGATCAGCGTCGCGCCTTGCATGCCTGCGGTGTCGTGCGTGTGCAAGTGAATGGGCAGGCCGACTTCTTGCCGCAGCGCCGTCACCAAGCGTCGCGCCGCAAACGGTCGCAGCAGGCCCGCCATGTCTTTGATGGCCAGGATATTGGCCCCCGCCTTTTCTAATTCCTTAGCAAGCTGGACATAATATTGGAGCGGATAGCGATCGCGCTTCGGATCGTCGATGTTGCCCGTGTAGCAGATCGCGGCCTCGGCCAAGGCGCCGCTTTCGCGAACCATCGACAGCGCGGGCAAAAGCCCCGGCAGCCAGTTCAGCGAGTCAAAAACGCGGAACACATCGATGCCAACCCGCGCCGCTTCGTGCACGAACTTGCGCACGACATTGTCTGGGTAGTTGCTGTACCCGACGGCGTTGGCCCCACGCAGCAGCATCTGGAACAGGATGTTGGGAATCTGCTTGCGCAAAAGCGACAGGCGCTGCCATGGATCTTCGTGCAGGAAGCGCATGGCAACGTCGAAGGTCGCGCCGCCCCAAAGCTCCAGCGAAAACAGACCGGACAGGTGTCGGGCGATCGAGGGCGCCACCTTCAGCATGTCGAAGGTCCGCAGGCGCGTCGCCAGCAGAGACTGATGGGCATCGCGCAGCGTGGTGTCGGTCAGAAGCAGCGGCCGCTGATCGCGCAGCCACGCGCAGAAGGCTTCGCTGCCCAGCTGCTTCCACGTGTCGCGCAGGCCCGGCGGAATCGCGCCATCGGGGTCGTGATTCGGCACCACGGGCTTGCGCAGCCCCGTCGGGCGATCGCCTTTGACGGTGGGGTTGCCGTTGATGCTTAGGTCGCCGATGTACTGCAGGATGCGCGTGGCGCGATCGTGGCTTTCGGCAAAGGCCAGAAGCTCTGGCGAATCGGCGATGAAGCTGGTGGTGGCTTCTCCGCCGACGAAGCGCGGGTGGCGCACGACGTTGCGCAAGAACTTGATGTTGGTGCGCACGCCACGCACGCGCCATTCGGCCAGCGCGCGATCCAGCTTGCGGCAGGCGTCTTCCATGGTCAGCGCATGCGCGCAGACCTTGACCAACAGCGAGTCATAGTGCGGCGTGATGATGGCGCCGGAAAACGCCGTTCCCGCATCCAAGCGAATGCCAAAGCCGGCCGCCGATCGATAGTGCGTGATGCGACCGTAGTCGGGGATGAAGTGGTTGGTGGGATCTTCGGTCGTGATGCGGGCCTGCACCGCGAAGCCGCGCACCGACACCGCATCCTGCGATGCGATGCCGATCTCGGGACTGGCCAGCGGATACCCTTCGGCGATGTGAATCTGGCTCTTGACGATGTCGATGCCGGTCACAAGCTCGGTGACGGTGTGCTCGACCTGGATGCGCGGATTCATCTCGATGAAGTAGTGCCCGCCCTCGCGATCGACCAAGAACTCGACGGTGCCGGCGTTGGCATAGCCAACCGACTTGGCCAAGCGCACCGCTTCGTAACAGAGCCGCTCGCGCAGCTTGATCGAAAGGTGCGGTGCCGGGGCGACCTCGACCACTTTCTGATGTCGTCGCTGCACCGAACAGTCGCGTTCGTACAAGTGCACGGTGTGGCCATAGGCGTCGGCTAGCACCTGCACTTCGATGTGCTTGGGACGATCGATGTACTTTTCGATGAAGACATCGCCGCGACCAAAGGCGCTCTTGGCTTCGCGCTCGGCCTGCGATAGCGACGTGCGAAGCTCGGCCTCGTGATGGCAGACGCGCATGCCGCGACCGCCGCCACCAAAAGCCGCCTTGACGATCACGGGGTAACCAATGCGATCGGCACAGGCCAGCGCGGCATCAAGCGTCGGCAGGGGACCGTCGCTGCCGGGCACCACAGGCAAGCCCAAGGCGATGGCCTGGGTGCGAGCCGCCGTCTTGTCGCCCATCAGATCCAGCACGCCGGGCGAAGGGCCAATGAAGACGATTCCAGCCTGAGCACAGGCGCGCGCGAAGTCGGCGTTTTCGGACAGAAAGCCATAGCCGGGATGGATGGCATCGGCGCCGTGACGCCGCGCGATGGCGACGATGTTTTCGATGTCCAGATAGGCGGCGATGGCACCGACCTGCGCGCGCGGACCACCCGCTTCGTTCAGCAGATACGTCTCGTCTGCTTTGTAGCGATGCAGCGCGGCTTTGTCTTCCTTGCTGACGATGCCCAGCGTGCGAATGCCAAGCTCGCTGCAGGCGCGAAAGACGCGGATGGCGATCTCGCTGCGATTGGCAACCAGGATGCGCTGGAACTTCTTGGGGTTACGCGGGGCAGACGGCACGGAAGGCGATGTCGACATCGGATCAACTCAAGCGAAAGAGGCGGAAGTGGGAACGGTTGGGTCGGAACCAGGCCAGACAGATGCGTGGGCTGAAGGTCTTTTTTCGGCGTAAAACGATCCGCGATCAGATGCGCAGGCGGCGTGAAGCGCCCTTTTCCAAGCGGCGGGCCTCGACCACCGCGCGAATGTGTTGGCCGCGGAAGATCTCGCCTGCGTCGTCGGCGGCGATGACTTCAAAGCGGTGATGCTTGCCTTCTTTGCCGAGGTAGCGCGCGGTCATGCGCACCGTTCCCCCCAAGGGAGTCGGCGCGATGTGCTCGACGCGAACGACGATGCCGGCGGTCAGCTCACCGGGCTGCAGGATCGGCTCCATGGCCCGCGCGGCCGCTAGTTCCATCAGCGAGATCAGGCGCGCGGTGCCCAGCGTGCGCGGAAACACATTGTGCTCAGGCCCGCCGCCGGTGCCGGTGGCTGCGACGCGGTCGGCCAGATCTTGCTCGGTCACGACATGGCTGATGGTCAGCTCAGGAAGGATCACAGCCGTCTTGGGACCCGAAGTGACAGACATGCGCGGAAGGTACTTGAATCGCTTTTCACATGCTAGCTTGCGCAAAATGCGACGCTCACCTTGGTCTTTTGCCCCGCTTCTTTTGTGTCCGCGACCGCGCTGGATTGTTGGCTGCTGTCGACGACTTGGCCCGCTTTTCTTGGTCGGTCTGTGGCTGCTTTGCGGGGCGTGCAAGCCGAAGCCGCCGGGGGGTGGATCGCTGCTGTTCAGCGATGCCTTCGATCGGACATCCGATGTTGGCGAAGGCGGCACCTATCGCAACACCGCTCCGCCCGGGGTCTATCAGCTGGAAGGCGGATCGCTTTCGGTGCGCGGCGCCTTCAACCATCCCCTGTGGCTGTCGAAAGAGCTGCCCAACGATGTCTTGGTCGAGCTGGATGCCTGGTCCGATAGCCCCGACGGAGATATCAAGGTCGAGCTGTTCGGCGATGGGCAAAGCTTCGCGCAGACGGTGTCGTACACCAGCACGGGCTATGTCTTTATTCACGGTGGCTGGAAGAACAGCCTGTCGGCCTTGTGTCGACAAGACGAGCACGCCGAGGATCGTCGCGTCCGCAAAGACGTGCGCGTCGTGCCGGGCAAGCACTACCACTACGCCATCGCGCGTCGCGGCAATCGTATCGAGTGGTTCATCGATGGCGAGCTAGCGCTGGAGATGGACGATCCAGCCCCGCTGCAAGGGCCCAGCCATCGCTTCTTCGCCTTCAACAACTGGCAGGCGTCAGTCCACTTCGACAACCTGCGCATCAAGGGCTTGTAGACGGCGCATCGTCGCTGTTTCGCAGCCAAATCGCGCGGTGATTTGCCCCCAGCCCTTCCGGCTTACGCAATACAATCGTTGGCCATGGAGCTCAGTAACCCGAGCCTGCAGATCATCTCGCCCGCGACGGCTCGTTTTCGGTTGCTGGTCGACGCCTTTCTGGCACCGACGCATCCGGCTCGCTTGGTCAGTTACAAAGACGGCGAAGCGCAGTTTTCGATCGAGCGCCCGGGCAAGCCGCCGATCTTCATCGTGCTGATTGACGGATCGCGCGAAGAAGATCGATCGCTGCGCCTGCGCATCGGTCGCTTGGCGACGGAAAATGTCGGCAATCAGCACATCGTGCTGTGCGCCAACCACACCTGGATGCCAGAAGCGCTGAAGAAAATCGGCGAAGAATTCTGGCCCAAGATGCAGCTTTACCAGTTCGGCTCAGAAGCCGAGCTTGAGCTGAAAGCCAAGCAGCCGCTGGACGATCTGCTGACGGTCTTGAAGGCGCAGAAACAGATCTCGCTGCCGGCCGATGGCGGTCCGCTGGGTCAGCTTTCGGAAGCCGCGTTTTCGGCGCGCTGCACGGAAGCGGAAGCGGAAAAGGGCCGCCTGCGCGAAAAACTGTCCGGCCATGGCCATCTCCGTGGACGCGGGCGTGGGCTGCGCCAGCGCCCTGATCAAAGGGGCCCTGACGGGGTCCACAGCGGACTGTAATTGCTGCTGCGGGGAGTGAGGTA
>JAYRFD010000105.1:0-5069 GCA_041908565.1 Polyangia bacterium
CGTCCTTCACTATTCGGATCTGTTTGCCGTCGATGCCGATGGCAAGAACGTGCCGGTCAAGATGGCGCTCAACGAAAGCGGCACCGAGCTGACCTTGCGTGTCGACGATCGTGGCGCTCGCTATCCCTTGACCATCGACCCGCTGATCTGGGCGCAGGTTGGCTCGGCAGTGAAGGCCGGCGATCCCGATGCAGATGACAACTTCGGCTTTGCGATCTCTGCCGCTGGCGATACCGCGGTGGTCGGCGCGCCGTATGACGACGAGGGCGGCACGGACTCTGGCGCGATGTACGTCTTTACGATGAACAGCCAAGGCACCTGGAGCCAGCGCGTCAAGGTGGCCGGGCCGATGGCTGGCGCCAACTACGGCTATTCGGTCGGCATCAGCAAGCTGCCGGGCGGCGACTACCGCATTGTGGCCGGCGCACCGGGCGATTCGTCGGGCGCGGGTCTGGCGAACTGGTTCCGCGGCATGGGCGACACCTGGACTGCCGAGGCAGAGTTCAGCGGCGCCGGCTCGTTTGGTCACTCGGTGGGCGTTTCCGGCGACCGCGTGATCATCGGTGCCTACGGTGAAGCCAGCAACGATGGCGTCGCGCGCATCTATGAACCGGATCCGCGTGTCACCCCGATTCCGTGGAACGAGACCGCCACCATTGCAGACGCGCCGGGCAGCGGCGGTCAGCTTGGCGTTGGCGTTGCCATTGACGGAGACATCGCCGTGGTGGGCGAGCCGTCCTTCGATGTCGGGGCGACCAACGATGGTCGCGCCTTCGTCTATCAGCGCAACCCCAGCATGGGCTGGACCCAGGTTGCGACCTTGGTCGCCAGCGATCGTGCCGCCAACGCTCAGTTCGGCTTCCACGTCGCGGTCAGCGGCTTGTCTGCGGTCATCGGCGCGCCAAGCCACAATGGCAGCGCCGGCGCTGCGTATGTGTTCAGCAGCATCGCGGGCACCTGGGCGCAGACGACCCGCTTGCACACGCTGGCTGGTGTGACCCTGGCCGCGGGCAACGAATTCGGTCGCGGCGTTTCGATCATGGGCAACATGCTGACGGTGGGAGCACCCAAAGCTGGCACGTCGGCGGGCACTGGCTACTTGTTCGGGCGCGCGGCGGGTACGTGGTCGCTGACGCAGATGTTTGCGCCCAAGGGTGGCGGCACCGGAGACTTCGCGGTCTCGACCAGCTTGGGCATGGCCGGCCACATCTTGGCGGGAACGCCCAGGCACGGATCTCCGACTGCGAATTCGGGCGCCTACTTCGACTTCATCCTGCGCAAGCAGAACGGCGATGCCTGCGCTGCCTCCAGTGAGTGCGCCAGCGACTTCTGCGTCGATGGCGTCTGCTGCAACAACGCCTGCGGCGGCGGCGTGACCACGGACTGCGATGCCTGCAGCACGGCGATGGGTGCCGCGGCCAACGGCACCTGCGGTCCCGCTTCCAACACCACGGTCTGTCGCCCAGCGGCCGGTGGCTGCGACCTGGCCGAGACCTGCGATGGCACCACCAACGTATGTCCCACCGATGCCTTCCGGCCCAGTACGTTTGAGTGCCGCGGTGCGGCCGGGGCGTGTGACGTCGCTGAAAACTGCGATGGGCTGTCGGCGCAGTGCCCAACTGATGCGATTCGTCCGGCGCAGTTCGCGTGTCGCGTGGCGGCTGGCGACTGCGACGTTGCTGAGCTCTGCGATGGCCAGACCAAGGTCTGCCCCGCCGATCAGCTGAAGCCCAGCTTCACCATCTGCCGCTTGCCAGCCGGTGAGTGTGACCAGGCCGAGGTCTGCACGGGCGCGGACGCCAACTGCCCGCAGGACATCACCATGACGGTCGGCACCGCATGCAGCACGGGTAGCTGCCAGGCGGGTGGCATGTGCCGCGTCGAGTCCGATCTGGGAATTGCGCTGTCGGGTCCGCCATCGGTCCAGCCACAGCAGGATCTGGTCTACACGGCGACCGTCACCAACTTCGGCCGCAGCCCCGCCAGCAATGTCGAGGTGAACATCACCCTGCCGATGAACGCCCCGGTCCTGGCCACCAGCGGTGCCGGTGTGACGTGCCAGTCGACGAACAACACCACCAAGTGCACGGTGGCCAGCCTGGCTTCCGCGCAGTCGACCAACATCTCGCTGCAGGTCAAAGCCCCATCGGGTGCGGACCGCATGACAGTCGAGGCGGTGGTCAGCTTCAGCGGGTTTGACCCCAACCCGACCAACAACAGCGCCAAGCTGGATCAGAACCTGTTGTCGCCGCGCATCGCAGGGGGTGGCTGCAGTGCAGCGCCTGGCACTCAGTCGAGCGCCCCTGGCTTCGCCGCCGTCGCCAGCCTTCTGGGTCTGCTGTTGGCTTCGCGTCGCCGCCGCGAGAACAACTAAGTCCGTGAGCTGCAGTTAAACCCAAGGCAACGTTTCCCGATCTCTCGGAGGCTCTATGCGCAGCTCGCTCTTCTCTTGGTCTGGCTTGCCTGCCTGCGGTCGTCTCGCAGTGCTGGCCAGCGCGCTGTTGGGGCTGGCGGATCTGCCGTCAGCCCATGCGCAGAACCGCGGCTTTCAGATCAATCGCTACGAACCAACAGCCGCTGGTGAGTGGTCGTTCTGGGTCGACCACCCGTGGTACTCGCGCACGCGCTACTTCGCGGCCGGCGTGACGCTGGACTATGCGCACAACCCGCTGATTGTCGGATTGATTCGTCCCGACGGAAGCCTGACGCAGACGCAGTCGGTCATCGAGCACGGCCTGACCGGGCATATTGATTTGGCGGGATCGTTCCTGGATCGCTTCCTGATCACGGCCAGCCTGCCCATCACGTTCTTTGAAAGCGGGCAGAGCTCGACGCTGACGACGTCGAGAGCGGCCACCAGCCCCTACGTATCGGATCCGCGTCTGGGGGCATGGATTCGCGTGTTCGGCCAGCCCTATGGCAGCGCGTTTTCGTTAAGCGCGGGTGCTCAGCTGTGGATTCCGCTGCGCGGCTTCACAGACGCGTTCCCCGAGCAAGCCAGCGATCAGCAAGTGCGCGGTCTGGTGCGCGTTGCGATGGGTGGTTTGAAGCACAACATCATGTGGTCGACCACGCTGGGTGTGCTGTTTCGTCCGGAAGCTCGCTTGGGCGATGTCGCCGATCCGGCGGGCCGCACGGCCAGCTCAGAGCTTCAGATCGGGGGCGCGATCTCGTACGCCAGCACAGAGCATCGCTTTGCCGTCGGCCCCGAACTGGTTCTGGCCAGCCGCACCAGCAACCTGTTCCAGCAGTACGCCACCAGCCTCGATGTCTTGGGCGCTGGGCACTACAACATCGCGCGCATGATCAACATCGGCCTGGCCGGCGGCGTGGGCCTGCTGCGTCAAAGCGGTACGCCGGATGCGCGCGCCATGCTGCGTCTGGCCTACGCGCCCATGCCCAAGCCAGAGCCCAAAGATCGCGACAAGGACGGCGTGGCCGATCCCAACGATCGCTGCCCGGATGAAGCCCAGGGCAGCCGTCCCGATCCTGAGCTACCTGGCTGTCCCGAGCGCGATACCGACAAGGACGGCATCTACGATTCGGAAGACCTGTGTCGCGATGAAGCGCAGGGCCAGACTCCGGATCCCAACAAGAAGGGCTGCCCGGCCCGCGACAAGGACAGCGACGGCGTCTTTGACTACGAAGATCAGTGCGTCGATGAAGCCAAGGGCGCAAACCCCGATCCGAACAAGCTGGGCTGCCCGGCCCGCGACAAAGACGGCGACGGAGTCTGGGACTACCAAGGGATGTGCCCAGACCAGCCCAAGAGCGAGCACCCCGATCCTGCCAAGCCGGGCTGCCCGGCCGGCGACAAGGATGGCGATGGTGTCTATGACCCGGATGATCAGTGCGTCGATGTGCCAGCCGGCGTTCTGCCCGATCCGAACAAGAAGGGCTGTCCGCTGCCTGACCGCGATCGCGACTACATCCCCGACGGTGTAGATGCCTGTCCGGATCAGCCAGGTGTGCCGAATCCGGATGCGAAGAAGAACGGCTGTCCGACCAAGCTAGTCGAAGTTCGATCGGGCCAGATCGTCATCAAAGAGCAGATCTTCTTCGACACCAAGAAAGACACGATCCAGAAGAAGAGCTTCTTGCTTCTGCAGGCTGTAGCGGATGCGCTGAAGGCCGTGCCGCAGATCAAGAAGGTGCGCGTGGAAGGCCACACCGACAACGTCGGCAAGGCGGACTTCAACTTGGATCTGAGCAAGCGGCGCGCGCAGTCAGTCGTTCGCTGGCTGGTTGAGCACGGTGTTGAAGAGTCGCGTCTGGTGTCGGAAGGCTACGGCATGGATCGACCGATCGCGGACAACAAGACCAAGGCCGGTCAGTCCAAGAACCGTCGTGTCGACTTCATCATCATCGACCCGCCGCAAGAGCAAGGCTCGGCCACAAGCCCGTCGCAGACTCCGGCCCAAGTGGCTCCTGCGCCCGCTCCGGCGCCGGCCCCGGCTCCTGCTCCAGAAGTCGGCAAGAAGGGCAAGGCGGCCAAGGGCGCGAAGGTCGATGCAACCAAGGTCGACGCTGCAACAAAGGCGGACAAGCCCGCCGCAGCCGACAAGCCTGCGAAAGCGGACAAGCCCGCGAAGGCTGAAAAGCCCGCGAAGGCCGAAAAGCCAGCGAAGGCCGACAAGCCTGCTGCGGTTGCGAAGCCCGCGAAGGCCGACAAGCCCGCCAAGAAGAAGTAGCTCTCTCGCGCTCCCTCGCTATCTCCTCCGTCTGATCTCCTCGATCTCTCCCCTGCGTCAAAAGATCTCCTAGCCGGACGCGCCGAACCTACACTCAAGGTTCAAAGGGGCGCGTATGTCCGCCATCCGAGAACTGCACGACCGACTTGAGTCCACGATGACCACGGTGTTGCTGTGGCTGGGGGTGGTGGTGTTCCTGCCCTTGGCCGGTGGAATGCTGGCCGGTGGCAGCCAGCTTCCGACGGGGCGGCTGTTCACCGATGCCTTCCTATGGTCGGCCGCGCTGGTCTGCCAGAGCCGGCTGGCCCGCGTCGAACCGATCGACTCCCCCGCCGCCGTCGCGACCACCGAAAGCACGCCCACATGATCCAGATCCGC
>JAYRFD010000106.1:0-6239 GCA_041908565.1 Polyangia bacterium
CAGATTGACCTGCGTTTCAACCTTGCGCCGACCGTGGGACAGCACCAAGCGGTGTGTTCCCGGTGACAGCGCCATGCTGTGGTCCAGCGGCAGCGCTCCGGCGATGCGACCATCGACAGTCAAAAGCGCGCCACTTTCGCCGGCTACTGCGACTTCGCACTCTGGCGAGGGCGTGCTGGCCAGATACTGCTGAACTTCCAGTCGCGTGTCGGCATCGATCTCTTCGCCGGCTCCGCGCAAGAAACGACGATACAAATCAAACGCCGCGGGCTGCCGCTGCTGCGCTTGCGCGACCTTGCCCAAGTAGTACAGCAGCGTCGGGCGGGGCGTCTGCTTGTAGAGATCTTCGAAGAGCGTCAGCGCTTCATCAAAGCGCTGGCCAAGCATGGCCTCGACCCCACGCGAAAACACCGGGCCAAACCGTGGATCGGTCTCGAGCGGTGGCAGCGCGGCGCGATGTGGCTGCGCTTGGGCAGCACGCAGAAGCGGCGAGCCGGGCAGGGACGAAAGCCCCACAGCCAGGATGCCGATAGCAAGCAAGAGAGGCAAGGAACGTCGATGCATCGGTCGAACTCTCAAACTGGTGCGCGGTGAACAGGTGGTCCGGCGTGCTTAGGGCAGCGGCACCGCGCCCTGACAGAGCTTCACTTCAGCCGTGCTTCCTTCGCGGACACGAACTGTACGGAACTGGCCTCCACCTTCGTCGATGCGGTGCTCGCCGGGACGAACCCACTGATCGGCGTAGATGCAGCGGCCTTCGACTTCTTTGCTGACACGAATGCGACCCAGCCGCGTCGACAAGCGCGCGACGGCGGCCTGCGCAAGCATGTTCTGCTCGGGCTTGCGCTGGGAATCGGGCAGGTGCTGCATGCGCTCGATTTCGCCCATCGCTTCCAGCCAACGACCCTGCGCTTCGAACAGGCGCGACTGCAGAAGCAATAGCTCGGCCTGCGCTGTCTTGGGTCCGCGTCCGCGTCCAACCAGCGTTCGCGCGCGATCGACAAGCTGCTGCGCGCGCGCGAATTCTCGTCGAGCAATCGCATCGGCGGTGTCGTGCAGAAGCTGTTCGGCATGGCTGATCGGAATCTGCACAAGAGCCGTGTCGCCAGCCGGCACAGTGACTTCAACGGTGCCTCCGGTGAACGAAACGGTGTGTGCTCCAGAGTCCAGGCTCAGCTCAAACGGCGGCGGCCCGATCTGAATGTTCATGTGCTGATCGATGGTGATGCGCACCCACTGCTCGCCGATGATGCGCAGCCGACCGCGGCTTTGGGCCACGGGCGCGACGCCAGCGTCAACGACGGGAGCTGCCTGATCGACGACCGTTTCGACGGGCTCTTTCGGTGCAGTCTCTTTGCCCATCAGCTTGGCGATCAAGGCGCCGGTGCGCGCGCGCACGCTGACGTCGGGATCGTTGCTCAAGCTGTAGACAATCTGCAGAAGCGACTCGTCGTGGTTCTTCAGATAGAAGCTGGTTGCGACCTCGGCCACGCGGCGACGCACGGCAGGCGCTGAATCGAAGCGCGCCTTGATCAAAAGCGGCAGCACATCCCCCTGCGGCAGATCCGAGATGATCTCTAACAGCGCGCGTGTGGTGGCGGTGTCACGACCGATCTGATCGACGAAGCCAACCGGTGGCACCACCGCTTCGCCCAGCTTGCGCAAAAGACCATAGGCCAGCAGGCTGTCGGCACCACCGGACGAGAGACCTTCTTTCAGCACGGGGGCGGCGTCTCGTTGACCCAGTGCGCCCAAGCGGCGCGCTGCGGCGAAACGCACGCTGAAGTCGGCATCGGCCAGGGCTTGCTTCAGCAGACCTTCATCGCCGGCGGTGGTCTCGACCAGCAGGCGGCGCAGGATCGCGTTGGGCGAATTCAGCATGCCGCGCAGGCGTTCCAGCTGGGCGGTATCTCCCAACCGTGCCAGGGTCGCGCTGGCCACCACTTGTTCTTCGGGCATCCCGGACTCTGCCAGCTGCTGCAAGCGTGCGCGGGTCTCGTCGCTGGTCGCTTTGGCTCCAGCGCTGCCCATGCTGGCCAAGATGTTGACCATGGCGCGCAAGCCAGCCTGACGCACTTCCGGATCCGCATCGTTTAGCGCGACGCGCAGAGCCGAAAGCGCTGCACGCAGGTTCTTCTGACCCAGCGCCGCCGCGGCACTGCGACGAACTTCGCGCTGGCTATCGGTCAGCGCACGCGCCAACAGCGGTACTGCCTGGTCGTTGTCCAGATCGGCCAACACGGTGGTCGCGTTCTGTCTGACAACCCAGTCGTCGTGGCTGAGTGCGGCCTGCGCCCAGCTCATGCTTTGGCGCGCAATCTGCGCCGGATCGCCACCTGTGATCTGCAGGATCGCGCCCGCCGCTTGCTGGCGCAGCATCGGCTGCGCGGATAGCTCGTCCAAGATGCCGGCCAGAAGCACGGCACCGTGGCGACGCCCGCAGCTACCCATGCCTTGCATGGCCAGCTGTCGCGATTCACCGGTCTGTCGCCCATCGACCGAGACCTTCTTGAACAGCGGATAGACGCTGTAATCGCCGACATCGGCCAGGAGGTTGGCAGCGACCAGCTGCTGCGGGCCTGGGTGCTGCGCGGCTTGGTTCAACAGGGCGCGCGCGCGGTCGTCTCCCAAGGCGGCCAAGTAACCGGCGGCCGTAATGCGGCGATCGGTCAGCCCGTCGCCAGCCATTCGCCCACTTAGCTGCTGAGAGGCCTGCGTATCGCCGATTTGCGCCAAGCGCCGCAGGATGTTCCACGCCAGCTTTTCTGGCAGCTGTGGATTTTGCAGCGCCGCGCGCAGCGGCTCGGCCGCTTGTGTATCGCCGCTTTCTAGCAGCAGCAGCGCGGCCGTGATGCGGATCGATTCCGACGCATCTTGCAGTAGCTCGTGCAGGACCTGCTTGCCGCGCGGATGCGCCAGCCGAGCCAGCGCGCCGGCCACGGTCACGCGCACACCCGGGGGCAGGTTGCCATCCAGAAGCGCCAGCAGTTCGCTGTGCGCATCGCTGGCTCCCAGCTGCCCAAGCGCTTCGGCCGCTTGCGCCTGCACCATCGGATTCTGATCTTTCAGCAGCGTCGCAATGCTGCTGCGCTGTGTGACATCACGGCTGAGCCCCAGCATCAGCGCTGCGTGTCCCCGCAGCTGTGGATCGGCCGAGCGCAACCCCTGATACAGCACGCCCAGTGCGCGCGCTTTGGGGCCTGCGATGTCGATCAGGAAGTCGGCCTCTTCGGGCGTATCGGGCGGATTGACCGTCACCGGCGTTCGCGTGCGACCGATGTAGACCCCAGCCGCCATGATGCCCGCTGCCAACAGCGCCGACAGGAACAGCCAGCGTCCCCAGTGGCTGGGTCGCGGCGGCGCCGGCACTGCGACCAGCACTTCCGTCGCTGCGGGCATCAGCAGTTCCAGCACTTCGCGCATGCCGGGGCGATCCAGGCTCTTGGGCGTCAGCATGCGATGCACCAGCGTCGCCAGCTTGGGCGACACACTGGGCTCGACTTCTGCCAAGGGCTTGGGCGGCTGATGGAAGGCCGCCAGCGACGTCTTGGGGAACGGCACCTGCCCCGAGATCATCTCGTACAGCATGACGCCCAGCGCAAAGACGTCGGCCTTGCCGTCGACCTTGCTGGCGTCGGCATACTGCTCGGGAGCCATGTACTTCGGCGTGCCCATCGTCGTGCCGATGGCGGTCTTGAAGTCTTCGCCGTCTTCGCCTTTGGGTGCCGGGTTCTGCTTGTTGGGCTGGCTCTGCTGATTGACCTTGGCGATGCCGAAGTCCAGGATCTTCACCCGATCTTCCGTCGGGCGCATCGCATCCGAGACCAGCATCACGTTTTCCGGCTTCAGGTCGCGGTGGATGATTCCCTTCTGATGGGCGGAATCCAGCGCCTGCGCCATCTGGCGGGCCATCTCGGTGGCTTGCGGTTCCGAGAGCTTGCGCGTGCGGCGCAGCTTGGCGCGCAGCGACTCGCCCTCCAGGAACTCCATGATGATGTACAGCGTGCCGTCGGGAAGCTGCCCAAAGTCGAAGATCTCGACCAGGTTCGGGTGGCGCAGGATGTTGACGGCTCGCGCTTCGTTCAGAAAGCGCTGCGCATAGTCGGACGTCTTGGCCAGCGGTCCATGCAGGACTTTGACGGCTGCGCGGCGACCGATCTGGCGATGCACGGCGGCGTACACCGCCCCCATGCCGCCCTGACCGATCTTGGAAACGATGCGGAAGTTACCGACGAGCTGTCCGACTTTCAGGACCGCGCTGCCGCCCAAGCCCGGCTCGACGGGCGTCGCGGCGGTCTTGCCGCTGTTGGTTCCGCTGCCGGTGGCTGCGCCGTGGTTGTCGTCCGATCGATGCGTGACGCCAAAGGCCAAGCTGTCACGACCGGATGGGCGCTGCGGGTTCAGCGTGTATTCCGCATTCAGCTCGACCACGCCTTCTTCGCTGGGCGGTTTCTGGGCGGGCATCCCGGCCTGCGTTGGCTCTGAGCTGAGCGTGGGCTCTTCGACCATGCTCAGCTCTAGCTCTGCTGGTTCACCATCCAGGCTGACTTCTTTGCGCGCAGGCTTCGCCGGACGCGGGCCGCTGCGTCCAAGCCCTTCATCGATCGCAGTCGGAACACTCGAAGCAGCCTGCGAAGTGGAAGCACTCTGAACAGTAGGAGCACTCGGCGCACTCGGCGCACTCGGCGCAGCCGGAACACTGGGAACAGCTGGAGTACTTGGAGCCGTCTTGGTCGCCGCCGCGTTGGGCCTGCTCTCGCTCGTGGGAGCGGTTTTGCCAGTCACTGCGCCACCCGTTTGTGCGGCTTCATCGCTCCGAGTGGCAGGTGGCTCGACGGGCGTGCTGACCTCGGCGGGTGCGCGTTCGACCTTGGGCTCGCTGGCCGCGGGGGCAGGCGTCGTGGCCGCTACCGCTGGCTGGCTGGCTGGAGGCGGCCGCACATCCATCGGTGCAGTGGGGGTGACTTGGCTGTCACGCAGGCTAGGCACTGCCGCGGACCGGGCCAGCGTCGTCGGTGCATCGCTCAGCGAGTCCGCGCCTTTGCCGGGCGCAGGGGCTGTGTTGGTTGTCTCGACCGGCTGGTTCGGTGGCGTGATCTGACTGTCTGTCGCTGCGCCGGGCGAGGCCGTTGCCGGTTCTGCCGCAGCCACGGCTCTTGTCGGGACCGCCGTCGGCATGCTGGGCGTGCGCTGCGATCCAGTTATGGCCTGCACTGGCATCTGCGGCGTCACCTGCGAGTCGCTGAGCGGCCGAGACGACGCGATGATGCGATCGTCGGAGGACGCGCCAAGGTCCTCTTTGCGGCTGGATGACAGGTTCTGGGGACCCGATCGGTCGAGCGGCCCCGGTTCGTCGCGCAGCGAGATGGCCGAAGTGGGCAAGCCGCCCAGCATCGGCGTCATCTTCGGCGTCGCCCCCGAGGCAGGTGGCGGCGGTAGGCTAATTCCCGACGGTCCTGCGGTGGGCAGGCTGTTGCCCGAAGCCGACGGAACCAGCGCGCTAAGTCCCTGCAGGGTCGCAGCCACTTGACCCATCGTCGGACGGTCGCTCGGCTGCGGCAGCATCATGCGATCCAGAAGCTCGGCAAACGGCTGCAGCCACGACGGCAGCATCTGCATCAAGCCGGTCTGGGCATCGTGTCCAGCCAGGCCTGGATAGCTGCTGCGCAGGGCGCTTGGCAGACCGCCGGCCCCGATCTCGTGCAGGATGACGGCCAGCGAATACACGTCGGCAGGTCCGCCAGCGCCGCCTTCCCCGCGTCGGAATTCCGGGGCGGTGTACGGCAGCACGGCAGAGGGAATTTCTTCGCCGCGCGGCACACGGGACAGCGCCGTCAGCAGGCCCAGATCCAGCAGCTTTAGCTGTTCGCCGTCTTGGCCCGAGCCGCCAGCCAATAGCAGGACCTTGTCCGGTCGCAGAGCCAGGTGGTGGATGTTGGCGCCATGCGCCACGGCCAAAAGCGCCGATAGCTGACGGCCAATGCGCAGCGCTTTGTTCGGCAGTGGCAAGCCGGACGTTCGGCGAAGCTGCGTCGATAGGCTCTCGCCGCTTGCGAATTCGCTGACGACATACAGGCTGCCGTCGGATAGGCGACCGCATTCCAGGATGGCGGTGATCGCGGGATCGCCGCCTTGGCCCGGGCCGCGCAGCGGCATCACGACGCTGCGTTCGGCTTCCAGTCGATTCAGCGCGCGCTGCAGTGCCAAAAGGCGACCCAGCACATTGGCCTCTCGACCGA
>JAYRFD010000107.1:0-5290 GCA_041908565.1 Polyangia bacterium
ATCGCGCGTCAGCTGCGCTTTGCCGGTGCTGCGCCGACCAATCGGCTCGACGGCAGAAAACGGACTGTGCGCAGCGATTCCCGCCTTCACCAGCCAGCGTCCCCAGCACTTCGCGATCAGAAGAACCCACTGATGCGTCGCAACGGCGATCGGCTTTCCGGTGTAGTGATTCGCGCGCTCGGTGTAGTCCAGATACAGGCGACTTGCGCGCTCCGCAGTCAGCGTCGACAGTGCATCGTCGACGGGCAGCAGCGACCGCAGGTGACGGCAGTGATCGTCGGCGGTCTTCGGCAGCACGCCGCGCACGCGCACGCGGTAGTCGCGATACGCATCCAGCGTGTCGTCGATCGTGCGCTCGGTCAGCGCCTGCGCGCGCGCGGTCAGCGTCGCCTTCATCGCCTCGGCTTCTGCCTGCGTCGCAAACAGGAAGGCCTTGCGACCGCTGCCGTCGATCAGATAGATGCGCCACTTTCCGCGCTCCGGGTATGGACCGTTGACGCGAACAGGTTTCCCCATGCTTGCATCATCGCACGCCGCAGCGACGGAGGACAACCGCGCCGACAGCTTGTGGCGTCGTTCCTTTTTTACCGTTCCCACAAGAGCCGACAGGGTATTCATGGGGACTCCTTGGGGAAATGCGAAGGCTCTGGCGCTGCCGCATCCTCGTCGCTGCGCGCGGATCGTGTCGTCTCGTCGCGAATGTGCAACTGTCCGTTGAAGGGCATCGCGTCGAGCCGGACGTTCAGGGAGCCGTCCCGGTTCAATAAGGCGAGGCCGACGCGCAGCCAGTGCCGCTTGGGTCCGCGCTGGACGATGGCGTAGACAACTTTGAAGTCACGTATCGCGGCCATGGCAACGAACATGGCAGAGCTGGAACGGCGAGGAATCAAGCCCATCAACGGAACGGGCGTAAAGCTGAAGACGCCACCGACTGGGCCAGAGAAGGCTGTCGACTAAGAAGGTGTCTACAAAATAATGCCATCGCCGAGAAGATCGCCGAGAAGAACGAAGGTTGGGGCGACAGCGAACCCTTTTTGCTCGACATGGTTTTGTTGCGTGGCGGCGAGCAAAGAGGCGTTCGCGGCCGTCGGGGCCCCAGCCGCGCGCTACGGCTCGCTGAGGGCATCCAAAGTCAAATATGTAAACACCTTCTAAGCCAGCTACCGCTCGTCGCAGGCCAAGCCGATGTGCCACTCAAGCCTGGCCATGCACTCGTGGCCAGAAGGTCACGCTCTGGCCAAGCGTCGTGTGATCGCCGTACGATGATCCGATGAGAACGCTGTTTGTTGCTGTCCTGATCAGCCATACGGGCTTCGCGCTGGCTGACGTGCCCCCACCGCCTGGATACGTCGAGCAGTGCACGATCGAAAAGCAGTGCCAAAAGCACGAGGAAGGCGACGCCTGTAGTGCCTGGCACGGCGACCGTGACACGTGCAAGAAGCGGCATGCCAGCGATGGCTTCGTCTACAAGTGCTCGACGAGAGGAGCCTCTGCCTGGACCGAGGTCTACTGTCGCGCCAAGAAGCCGAAGGACAACAAGTAGCCCGACACAGACGCGCGAACTTACGCAGCCGCGAACGGCTCAGCTCATCGAATTGGGATCGGCCCAGCATTGGCAGCGAGGATCATGCAACGTCTGCGCTGCTGAAGTCGCCAGGCCCCCAGACAGAGTGACCTGCGCATTCGCCACCGCCCCCTGCCCATCCGTCGGCTCTCGATGGAACGCGCATCCAAGGGTCGCCGCTGTCTCTGTAAGGCTTCTACGTTACTCTGATCAGCCATGGCGGTCGTGTCGCAGAAGAGATCGCGATCGGATGAAGACACACTGCGGCTGCTCACCTGGGGCGATGACGAGCAGCAGCTCCAGCTGCAGACGGAAATTACGGTCGGGCTGCAAGAACACCCCGAACAGACTCTGGCTTTGCTGAAGCGTTTGTTGTTGCTGGCGGGCCGCGAACGCAGCGGACAACCGTTGCGTTCCCGCGGCGGCCATTTCTGCCTGGTCACGCTTGCTGCACGGCTCGGTGACGATGCGCTGCTGCCGCCTGAATGCGATGCAGTGCTCAACTTCAATGGCGACCAGTCACAGGTGCGCGCGCTGCTGAAACGGATTCCGCCGGCGCGTCGTGGCGCGATGTTTTCGGCATGGATTCGTGAAGGCAGCTGGTCCGCGTACCTGATGCCCTATCTCGACCTCGCTCCCTCGGCGGCCGAGGCCATCCTCGCCGATGCAAGGACAAATGGGAAGCTGCGCGAGGTCCTGAGCTGGGAAGGCTTTGCTCGACTGCGTGGCACGCTTGCTGAGCTCGATGGAATCCTGGCCCGATACGACGCGATCGTGGCCACCGAGGCACCACCGCCGCTATCCGAGCCACCCCGCGTCGGTTCGTTCGACTTCGTCGAGCCGCAGCGCGTCTTGCCAGCCGACTACGCCGGGCTGGACTAGGTCGGGAAGTCGCAGTACCGACAGACTGCGGGCAGCTACGTCGAATCAGGTTGCGTGACAGATCCACGCGACTTCATCCGCCAGCTGAGACATGAGGGGCTCAACGAAAGCGACGCCGAGCTGCGGCGCTGGAAGATCCTGTGTGCCGGAAAGCACGTCTACGACATGTGGATCGTGTGGGTGGAAAACGGCCTGTTTTTCGTCGCTGGCACCGACCGGCGCATTCCCGTGGACATCCTGCAGGGCCGCTATCAAGCCTGTGACCACAGGGCCGACAGTGAGGAGCTAGCCAAAGATCTGGCCGCAAGCGAAACGCGCAGCCTGTGGGCGCTGGATGATGTGAAGAAGAAGTCCGCAACCAAGAAGGGGCCCGCAACCAGATCAGCTCGCCCCACACAGCGTCGCTGAGTCACGCGTGATGACGCACCGCTGGTAGATGTTCGTCAGGGCTCGGCGATCACTTGCCCCCTACACGACGCCCGGCACCCGCGAGAAACTTCCTCTGTTTGAGCCCGCTGCAGACGGAACACGCAGACCCAGCTGGTGGATGAAGAAGTGCGGTTAATGGGAAGCGCTTTGTCTGCTTTGGGTGCCGCTTCCCTTGCCGCTCAGATCAAAAACGAAGGTAGCCCCATGGAGCACAGCGAAGCGGTTCATTCCCGTCGCAGAAGACGCGCTATGGGTGCTATAGGGCCTGCGGCCCCAATCTGCCGCGCTCGCCGTGCTCACGTCCCGTCCGGACGCTCCGTGCGGCTCGCTTGCATCTTGGGGTCCTCGGCTCCTTTTTCAACACGCAGCTAGATGTCCCGGGCCCGCGCTGAAACACGCCGAATAGCGGCTCCAAGCTCTCGTTGGGAATGGCGCGGCCATGGTCGGTGATGCGCAGCTGATCTCCGCGCAAGGCGACATCGACGGGCCTTCCTTCCCCATGCAGAATGGCGTTTCCCAGGATCTGCACCAGCGCCCAAGACATCATCTGTTCGTCGAGAAAATAGTAGGAGTCCGGGAAGTCAGCAGCGATGTGCAAAAAGGACTCTCGATTTCCCCAACGACCCACCGCACCAGCCAGGGTTTGCTGCCAATCTGCACGTATGCGAGAAGGCCATCGACCGCCTGAACACCGGCACTGCTGCGTGGCCGTAGCTCCCGCAAAAGCTCGGCACCTTCCTCGATATTAAGAGCGCTCGCATCACCGCATTAAGAGCGCTCGCATCACCGCCCGCGTCTCGCAGAGGCTCCATCACTTCGTCGACTGTGCAGCCCACTCCCAGCCAGTCTGTGCGCAGCGTATGCGCGGCACTGAACGCGAAGTTTGTTAGCTGTTCATTCTTGGCATGCAGCTCTCGGTTGGCCTCGGCCTGCACGGCGTACAGCTTGGCGTTCTTGATCGCGGCGGCCGCTTGGCTGGTCTTATTGCCTGGGCCGATTCGGAAATCTCCGTCGGGCATGATCGGTCTGCAGCAGGCGCTTGACCTTCCCGCGGTGGCACTTTTTCAGTGCAGACGCTTCACGACTTCACCTGGGCCATTGCTCGCGCTGGGTCTAGCAGGGCTGGGGGGTTTCTGTGGCTGCGTCGTCGACTCTGGAATCGTGCTTTGTAAGGCGTGGGGTCGGCGGTGATGTGGCGCTGCACGTGGGACGCGGAAGGTCGCGCAGCGCCTGCACCGTTATCGGTCGACGAGGTGCTTGCCAAGCCTGGCCCTAAAGCGCAGCTTGATCTGTAGGGGCGTGGCGGTCGGCGGGGGGCAGGTTCTTATCGAGCGTGCGGAGTTACGAACATGAAAAAAGACTGTGCGAAGTGTGGTGGCACCGGCAAAGAGCTTGTGACCTGCGAGGCGTGCAAGGGCAGCGGACAGATCGACGGCAAAGACTGTCGTACGTGCTACACGCAAGGGCAGGTGGTCGTGGCCTGTCGCACGTGCAAGGGCACCGGCGACAGCGACGAAGAAGAATAGGAACGGGGATCGGCTTCGCGGGAGCCATCCAAAGCGCTGGCTGTGCGGACGCGGACTGTCTGGCCCCAGCCAGTAACCGGAACGATGTGGCCCGATCGGCGATGCCCTCGCGCGAAGTAGCGCCCGCCCGCGGAGCGCCCTTGAGACCGTGAACGCGAAGCGCGCGGAGCGGGACTGGCAGCAAACGTGAGGAAGGAAGTTAGCTGTGCACGTGGCCGAAGCCGGTCAGCTCGTGGCTGCGCAGCTTGCGGTAGGCGACCTCTTGCGGCGTGCTGCGCTGGGCAAAGGCTTCGAGCTTTTCCAGATACGCTTGCACGGTGGCCACATAGGTCGCATGCGACCACGTCAGCGGCGCCACCGACATCGGCGCGTTGGTGTAGGGGTGCACTTGCTCGGCCAGAACTCCCGACGGCAGCTTGTGCGCATCGACCCATTCCAAGATGGCCAGCGCGGCGTGCAGGTCTTCGGCGTTTTGCGCCGTCGCGATCAGATAGTCGGCGTACCACAGCGTGCAGATGAACCAAGGATTGCCGGGGACGTTGCCGATGTCTTGCGAGACCTGGTGGTAGTAGTCATTGCTGTAACGCGCCATGCCGCCGACCGGCGTCTTGCACCACAGGTGATCGCGCGTCGCCTTCATGGTTGCTTGCACGCGCGGATCTCCGGCTGGATAGGCATCGAAATAAAACAGCCCCCACAGCGACGCATCGACCGTGCCATCGACCTGCACCGATCCGCCGCCGGTGATGTTGATCATGCGCGCGAAGCGGTTTAGTTCGGGGCGCCACAGGTAGGCGTCCATGCCATCGCGGATCTCGGACGCGGCTTCGTCGTATCGACGGGCGTTGTCGGCTTCGCCAAAGCTGCGGGCGAATTCAGCGGCAGCGCG
>JAYRFD010000108.1:0-2455 GCA_041908565.1 Polyangia bacterium
AGACAGCTCGCGGGAAGCAAGACGCACGAAAACTTGAAGGCCGCCTTCGCGGGAGAATCGCAGGCCAACCGCCGTTACCTGTACTTCGCAAAGACGGCCGACGTGGAAGGTCGCCCGGAAGTTGCCGGTCTGTTCAAGGACACGGCCGACGGTGAAACCGGCCACGCGCACGGCCACCTGGATTACCTGAAGATCGCGGGTGACCCTGCCACCGGCTTGCCGATCGGCAATACAGAAAAGAACCTGAAGGCCTCTGTCGCGGGCGAGACGCACGAGTACGAGACCATGTACCCCGGCATGGCCCAGGAAGCGCGCGCCGAAGGCTTCGACGACATCGCCGAGTGGTTCGAGACGCTGGCCAAGGCTGAAAAGTCGCACGCCGGTCGCTTTGCCAAGGCGCTCGCCGCTCTCGACTTTTAGTCATCGGCTGGATGCATGGGCGCCGCAGTCGCGGTGCCCCGGTTTTGCCCCTGCCCTTGTAGCCGCCTGGTGCGGCTTTTCTTTTATGATGCGGCCATGAGCGTCATCCCTCGCGCCCCGGCGCAGCCCCCCTGTCACAGCCCGCACGATCCGCGTTACTTCGACGAAGGCGACCTGCTGTCGGAACTAAAGCGCGCCTTCCAGATCTGTCACGAGTGCCGCATGTGCGTGAACTACTGCGGCTCGTTTCCCGCTCTGTTCCGCCGCGTCGACCAGGCCATCGAAAGCGGCAAGGCCGAAGGGGCAGAAACGCTGACCATGGACGATGCGCGCGCCATCGCCGACGAGTGCTGGCAGTGCAAGCTCTGCTACATCAAGTGCCCGTACACGCCCGACGAAGGCGCGACCGAGGCGCTGGACTTCCCGCGTCTGTTGGTTCGCGAACGGGCGGTGCGTGCCAAGGGCCAGGGCATCCCGCTGGTCGATCGTCTTCTGGGCGAACCGCAGGCCATCGGGCGCTTGGCGTCGGGCAGCCTGGCTCCCATTGCCAACTTCGTGAACGAAAACCGGCTGCTGCGAAAGATCCAGGAAAAGACCGCCGGCATCGCTGCCGAATTCCCGCTGCCGCCGATGGCGGACGAGCCGTTTCTGACTTGGTTCCGTCGCCACGAAGCCCTGCCGACGGCCGGTCAGAAGGGCGATGTGGTGCTGTTTCCAACCTGCTATGGCGACTACAACGTGCCGCAGGTGCCGCGCGCGGCGACGCTGGTGCTGGAACACAACGGCTACCGCGTGCACTACCCCGAAGGACAGCCGGATGGCCCAGCGCAGCTTCTGGGCGCCGTGCCGACCTGCTGCGGCCTGCCCAACATCGACGGTGGAGACATCGATGCGGCCTGCAAAAAAATCGCGCATAACGTCGCCTTGCTGCTGCCGCACGTGCGGGCCGGACGCAAGGTGATCGTCGCTGGACCGTCGTGTGGGATGATGATGAAAAAGGAATGGGTGGACTACGTCCCCATGCCGGAAGTGCGCGAGATCGCCGCAGCGACGCTGGATGTCATGGAATTTCTGGTCGTGCTGGGCAAAGAAAAGCGGCTGGTGCGCAGCTTTGGGCGCTCGCTGGGCCGCGTCGCGTACCACGCCGCCTGCCACCTACGCGCGCAGAAGATCGGCTTCCCCGGCATGCGCGTCCTAAACGTCGTCCCCGGCAGCGAGGTCCGCATGGTCGAAGAGTGCTCTGCCGTCGACGGAACGTGGGGAATGAAGGCCCGCCACTACGCGACCGGCAAGAAGTACGCGCAAAAGCTGGTGCAAGGCGTGCAAAGCAGCCCGCCCGATCTGGTGCTTTCGGACTGCAGTCTGGCGTCGCTGCGCGTATCGCACGAGACCGGCCGGCGTGTCCTTCATCCCATCGAAGCCCTGGCCCATGCCTACGGCCTGGTCGACGCGTTTCCCGTGGCCCACTGACGGCGACGGCGACGGCGACTTGGGCAGCCGATCCGACCGCCTTCGCAATTGTTTCACCCTTGTTTCATTGATGACTCACCGATGTTTCACCCGCCGCAGGCCGCCCTGCCATCCAGCCGGCTTGCCAAGCTCACCGCGTTCAGGGAACCCATGAAGAAAGTCGAACGAGCCGAGATCCTGCCCATCGGAGAATACGAGCTTGTCAGAAGCCACTTCCGCGCCCGCGTCATCGCCGAAAAGCGAGCGCGCCGCGTGGCGGTTGGCGACTTTATATCCGCCGTGTTTGAAAACCACGACAGCGTGCTTTTGCAAATCCAAGAGATGCTGCGCACCGAGCGCATCACCGCCGAGCCCGCCATCGCGCACGAGATCGAGACGTACAACGACCTGATCCCAGCGCAAGATGAGCTGAGCTTCACGCTGTTCGTCGAGATCGCCGATCGCGAGACGCGCGAGCGCACGCTGGTCGATCTGGCTGGGCTGGAGCACTCCGTGTACATCGAGGTCGCGGGCCAGCGCGTCCCGGCGACGCAGAAGCTTCCCGAGGCGTACATGCCGACGCGGA
>JAYRFD010000109.1:0-12816 GCA_041908565.1 Polyangia bacterium
AAGGCGAGTCCAGGCTTCTGGATGCGAACGCCGCCGATCTTGCGCTGCAGCATCGAACGCCCTGCGACGACCGACAGCGCCAGGCCCGCCTCCGCTTCCAGAAGTGAATGAACAGAGACTCCGGCCATGGTCTGGACGTCCTTTGGCGACGGCAAATGCCCTGGTTAGTAGCGGGCGTCTTCTTCTTCCAGAATGCGGAACAGCTCACCTGCTGTCCCCGCGCGCATCAAGCGAGCGCGAAACTCTGCATCCTTGAACAAGCGACTGATGCGAGCCAGCGCCTTGAGGTGCAGGCCCGTCGAGCTTTCCGGAGCAATCAGCACGAAGAACAGGTGCGTCGGCTTCTTGTCCAGCGAGTCAAAGTCAATGCCCCGACTGGATCGCCCCAGGCAGCCGATCAGTCGAGTGACGCTGTCGAGCTTGCCGTGCGGGATGGCGATGTCTTCGCCGATCGCGGTGCTGGCTAGCTCCTCGCGTTCCATGAGGACCCGCGTCAGCACGTCGACGTCGACGTTGGGCTGCGTGCGCGACAGCTGTCGCGCCAGCTCCGCGATGACTTGCGGTTTGTTCTGTCCCTGCAGCTCCGGGATGATCAGCTCGGGCCGGACAAAGTCCGTGATTTTCATCGCCAGCCACCGTCCTCTGCGACGTGCACATCTGCGACCAAGGCATTTCCTAGGTCACCGAAAGGACACCCCGCAGACCACACCGCCCAGTCCATCCACATGGAAAGGCTAGTGAGTGGTCTCGATAAGGCCGTACGTGCCATCGTCTCGACGGTAGACGACATTGATCTGGTGTGTCTCGATGTTATTGAAACACAGGAAGCTCTCGTGCAAAAGGTTCATCCGCATGATCGCTTCGTCGACGGACAGCGGCTCGGCGATGAACTTCTCTTCCTTGATGACCCGCGGGCTGACGACCGCTGGCACTTGCGCTGCAGGCGGTGCCGCGGGAGCCGGCTTTTCGCCTGGCATCTTTGGCGCTGCATGTGCATGCCCGTCGTCGGAAAATACGCGATGTGTCAGCGAACGCTGCGGCCCGGTCACCGGCTTGTGATCGCGGATGCGGTCCTTGTACCGACGGAGCTGCCGCTCGATCTTGGCCATCACCAGATCGATGGCAGAAAAGAAGTCCTCGCTGGCTTCCATACCTTTGACGACCAGGCCGGTGCTCAGCGTGATCTGGACGTCGGCGGCATGCAGATAGCCGCGCTGCTGCGAATAGACCACGTGGACCTTGATCGGGTCCGGAAAGTACTTGTGGATCCGTTCCAGCTTCTCGCGGGCGTAGTCCTTGAGCGCTTCGTTCGCTTCCGTCGAGCGGAATGTGAAAGATAGGTGCATCGCAATCCTCTGGTTTTGAGTGTGCAGGTGACCGAACCCAGGACGTGGGCGCTTGCGAAAGACCAACCTACGCGCCCGCTATGACAGCCGAGCATACGGTCAACGAGCGAAGTGGATGCTGTCTAGTGCTGATTGCGCTGCCAGTCAAGCAGCTTGCGTGACTAAAACATCTGCTTGCGCTGGGCCGATGGCAGGATGCCCAGCTGTTCGCGGTACTTGGCGACGGTGCGGCGGGCGATGTCGATCTTGTGTTTTTCGCGCAGAAGCTCGACTAGCTTCTGGTCCGAATAGGGATGTTTGCAGTCTTCTTCCCCGACGAGCTGCTTGATCAGTCGCTTGACGGCCTCGCTGGCGATGTCGTCGCCGCCGTCTTCGCGATTGATGCCCGCATTGAAGAAGTACTTCAGCTCGAAAAGGCCCTGGGGCGTGTGCACGTACTTGTTGCTGGTCGCTCGACTGATCGTCGATTCGTGCATGCCGATGTCGTTGGCGATGTCGCGCAGGATCAAGGGCTTCAGGTGGCTGATGCCCTTTTCGAAGAAGTCGCGCTGGAACTTGAGGATTGATTCCGTGACCTTGACGATGGTGCGTTGCCGCTGCTGGATGCTATCGATCAGCCAGCGCGCCGATCGCAGACGTTCCTGCACGTAGTCCTTGGCGGCCTTGTCCTGGTTCTTGCTCTTGAGCGTGTCCAGGTAGTAGTTGCTGATGCGCAGCTTGGGCAGCCCGTCGTCGTTGATCTGCACGAAATAGGAATCGCCGACCTTGTAGATATAGACATCGGGCGTGATGTACTGCGGGCGCTCCGTCGTGAACTCGCGCCCAGGTCGCGGATCCAGGCGCTGGATGTCGCGGGCCGCTTCATAGACCTCTTCGATGTCGACTTTCAGCTTCTGCGCGATCCGTCCAAACTGCTTCTTTTCCAGATCGGTCAGGTGCTCGGTCAGCATCTTGACCAGCACTTCGTCGTCGATGTCCAGCGCTGCCGCCTGCGCCAGCAGCGACTCCTGCAGCGTACGTGCGGCACAGCCGACGGGGTCGAAGCGCTGCACTCGCCTCATGGCGCGCTCTGCCACTTCGATTTCGACATCGGCTTCTTGTGCGATCTCCGACAGCGGAGGCTCCTTCAGGTAGCCATCCATGTCGAGGTTGCCAATGATCAGGATGGCGCAGCGCTCTTCATCCGGCGGCAGCTTTGCCATCTGCAGCTGCATCAGCAGGTGATCGCTCAGCGACGGTCCCATCGTCGCCGCCTGATCCAAGGCCGGCAGCTCGTCGTTGTCTGGGCGATAGGAAGGCAGGCTGGGCGCCGTCGCCATGTTCTCGGCATACGTCTCCCAATCGACATCGCTTGCTGCCTGTGTTCCCGTCGGAACCTCTTGTTCGATCTCGCGCGACTCTTTCTGTGCGGTCGATTCGACGGATTGCTCGGTCTCGCCAAGCAAGCTCGTCTCGGCCTGGACCACGGGGTCATCGCGCGAAATTTCCGTCTCGGTATCGGTGGCGTCCTCGAGGAGAGGGTTTTCTTTCAGCTCCTCGCGCATCTGCTCCATGAGCTCCATGCGTGGAATCTGCAGCAGCTTGATCGCCATCTGCAGTTGCGGTGTCATCACCATCTGCTGCGACAGCTTGAGGCTCTGCTTCATTTCCATCGACATGACGCTACTCCGTACGACCGACTAGAAGTACCCTACCACGCCGTCTCCGTCGGGTAGAGCGAAAAATCGCAACGCCGGTATATATCTTGCTTGTGCCGCTGACAAGAGCCTGATGTTGCCAAAATTTGGTACGGAACTTGGGCGGGAAGGTGGCTGCGATTCCGCGCGAGCCCTGGAAGAACTCGCTGAGATCGCTTGGCACGCAGCACTGCAGAGGAAGAGGGAAGCGATGCAGACCCGGCAGGCGTCGTCCTGAAAATCCGACGCTGAACCGCGATGTGGCCTCCGCTAGCTCGAGACGGTGCCCGGGCCCGAGCGAAGCTCCATCGATTCCACGTACAGATCGAGCTTCACTTTCTGTAGCTGAACCTGCTTCGACTCGTGCTTGACGGGACTGACGCCCAGAATGCCCAGACCGTACAGGTCCAGATCGAGCAGCGGTTCGCCCGTTAGGATGCCGGGCCCCGACGCTGTTCGCTTCAAGTACGAGATGTGACCCGTCTTCTGCTTCGACTGTTCGTGGTTGCCGCTGCGCACGAAGTCATCCCACCACTTCATCCACGGATCGGCGTCGCGCTGCAGGATGGTGACCGCCAGGTTGGGGAAGTCGACGCGGCCCGGCTCTTTGGTCGTCAACAGCTTGCCACCGACGGGAACATCGATGACTTCCTGCTTGACCGTGAAGCTGTCGATCTTGACCGTCTCTTGGTCTTTGCCGGTCAGCCCATCGACCTTGAAGGTGAACATCGACGGCAGCCAAAGTCGCTGCTTGTCCCATTCCCCTTTGGATTCCTGTTCGGCCGTGTGCTTGGTGCCCTTCCGAGCGCTGTCATCTTCCATGTTCTCGACGACAAACTTGACGGTCAGATAGGCCGGTTCTTTGGCCGATCCGTCGAGCGTCGGGAAGGTAACTTCCTTAATCAGCGCCCCGAAGAAGTTGCGACGCCAGCGCTCGCGATTATCGAAGTCCAAAGCGACGAGCGAGCCGTTTCTGCGCTCGGCCTCGTAGCTGAAGCTCTTGGCGAGCCACTTCCAAAAGCGCGGTGCCATGGCCATGCCGACCTGCACCGTGACTTCGTCGAACTTGGGCCGGCCGGAGTACTTCATGACGATGGCCTGGCTGCCCACTTTCTCGTCGACGACATCGGACTTAAAGCTGCCACCCTCAATGCTCTGCAGGGTGCCAACGTTCTGCGAGCCACCGCCGCCCTCGTCGAGCTCTAAGACGAAGCGGCTGGAGATGTAGGGTCGGCTGAGCTTACTGGTCGTGGCCATTTTCTTATCGCCTCGTGTGCAGGATATCACGCCGCGTCCGACGTGGGCGGGCGGTGCGGCGTGCCCATTTGCCCTCGCCACGTGCCCTGTTTGTGCGCTGAAACAGACGAGCCGCGATGTGCTTGCTTGTCCTGAGTTATCGACCGGGCCAAGCCGGGGTTGCGCCGCCCCGTTCGCGCGAATCCACACATCTAGGAAATGGTAGGCCCCTCTACACTGCTGTGTTAGGCTGCGCCGCATGTGGACAGCCACGCACATCGCGCAATCCCCCGAGGTCGCTGCGGTTTTGTCGGTTCGTCGACCAGCCTTGCCCGTGCGGCGCCTTGCCTTGGCGTCGTTCTGGGCCCTGGCCAGCTTGGCGTCACCCACGCAGGCGGGACCATGCTCCGACGTCAAGAACGCGGTCTACGTTGCCGCCACCCCCGCTGCTGAACAGTACGTCGAAAAGATCGCTCAGCTGCTGCAGCTGGATGACCCCAACCCGCTGCCGGTGATCTGGCAAGTAACCAGCAGCTGCCGCGCGGCTGAGTCCGTTGTCCTGGACAACACACCGTCGGGCAGCTGTGCTCCGGGGGCCTGCCTGACCGGGACTGCCAAAGTCTGGCCGCTCGATCGATCGCCGGTAAAAACCTGCGAGCTGGACAATAAGAGCGGCACCCACATTCACTTGGCCGTGTCGGATGTCTTTCCGTCGTCGTGCCCCAGCCTGGCCGCCAAGCCGACCTCAGGCGTGCTGGACCTGCTGGGTCCGGTTTCGTCGTACGCGCTGGTGATGTCCGCGCAGGCCATGGAAGGCGCAATACACGCCGAAGAAGCCCACTTCGTCTTCGGAGCCGGCAAAGTCGCAGGCGTCAAGCCGTGGCTGAACGACTCGGCGGTGGTCCTATTGGGGGATCGCGACGCGGGGCCGCTGCTGTTGGCTCCGCGCATCAAGCTGCCGATCGGCAAGTGGCGCACGGGCCGGCAGGTCTATACCGCCGACGAAGTCTTCGCCAGCCTACCCGCCGAGCCCGCTTCGTCCTTAAGCATCCTGCCGACGACGTTGATCGACAAGCGACGCAGCGATGTACGCGTGCTTGGCTTCCAGTCCATCGGACAGCACGGTGCCTTTTTCCCCGATCGCAAGAGCAACACCTTCGACAAGCAGAACGTGCGCGACGGGCATTACCCTCTGTGGGGGTATATGCACATGCTGCTTTTGGCCGACCCCGTTCGACCGACGCAAGCCCTGTCGACTGCGGCCGCGCGCGTGGCCGACATCCTGATCGGCAAAGAAAAGGTGGCCACCCGCGATACGGTGCCCATGCAGCTAAGCCAGGGTTTCGTTCCGCAGTGCGCGATGCGCGTCGCCAAGATGAACGACAGCGCCCCGCTTTCGCCCGCCCCCGCCAGCAATGCCTGCCACTGCTGGTTTGAAAAGAATGTGACCGGCGGTGTCCTGAACTGCGGAGAGTGCAAAGACGGCATGACCTGTTCCGTCGGAACCTGCCGCCGCAACTTCTGCGAGGTCGAGTAATGCGGTCCCGATACCACAACGCGCTTCGCCTGGGGATCCTGGGAGCCGGTTTGCTGTTTATCGCCAGCCAGATGACCTGTGCCGAGGTGGCCAGCTACTGGAACGACGACAATCCTCCGCCGAGCAGCGGTGATGGCGGGACGCCCGACGGTGGGGACGGCATGTGGCGCTGCTTTATGGGCACACCCACCAAGGAAGACGAGCTTCTGAACCGCTGCACCGAAGCCGAGCGCATCGATCGCCCCAGCGCCATTCCCAAGGCAACCTGGGATGGCAAGTCGCCCCTGCCCTTCCAATAGCCTTCGTCGCTGCAGGGCCCAAGGGGGGCGGAACGGGACCTCACCTGCCCTCGGGATGTTCCGGGCCCACGCTGTGTAGCGCGCGCGCCCACGACACCAAGCGCAGCCCCATCAGCACCAGCCACAGCGCCGCGCACAGCAGCGCTCGCACGGACCCGTCCTTGGCCTGCCAGGTGAAGTGCACCACGCTAAAGAAGGCGCAGCCGTAGACCAGACGATGCAGCGTCGTCCAGCGTCGTCCCAGCCGGCGGATCATGCCCTGGGTGGACGTCACGGCCAGCGGCACCAGGCCCAGATAGGCGACGGCGCCCAGCACGATGTAGGGCCGCTTGGCCACGTCGCGCAGAAGGTTGGAGCCGATGCCCTCCCCTGCGGCTGTCCCTTGCTGAATCAGCCACGCCGCCATGTGCAGGCAAGCATAGACAAACGACAGCAGACCTAGCGGGCGACGCAGGCGCAGCAGCCAGCCAGCCGCCAGAAGCCGACGCAGCGGCGTAACCAGCAGCGTCAAAAGCAGGAAATACAGCGCCCAGCTACCCGTGCCTTTGGCGAAAAGCTCGACGGGCTTGGCAGCCACGCCGCCTCCATCAAACGACGACGCCCGCCAGGCCATCCACGTCACGTACAGCCCGGGCAGCGCACCCAACGGGAAAACCCACCGTTGCACAGCCCGAGCCGCCTGCTGCCCGATGGTCACCGTTCGACCGGCGGTCACGGCTTGGCCGGGGATCGACGGGGATCGAGGCGCATTTCGACGAAGGCCTGGTCGATGACGATCTGTTCGCCTTGGCGCTCTGGCGCATCGAACAGCAGGTCGCGACAGACCGACTCCATCAGGCTGCGCAGGCCGCGGGCTCCCGATCGCTCGGCCAGTGCGGCGCGGGCGATGGTTCGCAGGCCATCGTCGGTGAACTGCAGGTCGACCCCGTCCAGCTGAAGCTGCCGCATGTACTGCCGGCTTAGCGCATCCGGTGGCCCGCGCAGCACATCGATCAGCTCTTGTTCGCCCAGCGCCGCAAGCTGCACCCGAACGGGAAGGCGCCCCAGAAGCTCGGCCAGCATGCCGTACGACATCAGCGTCTCGCTGGCGATCCTTGCGCCTTCGCCCGAGGCTGGCCGGCTGCCGTTTTCCGCATCGCCAAAGCCGATCGAGCGTGTCTGTCGGTAGTCAAACAGATCGCTAAACGTACCGGCCGCGATGAACAGGATGTCGCTCGTATCGATCTGCACGAAGTCCGACTTCTGTGGCGTCTTGGCCCCGTGCAGCGGCACCAGCGCCTGTCGGCCTTCCAGAAGCTTCAGCAGCGCCTGCTGCACGCCTTCGCCGCCGATGTCGCGCGTGCCGCCGCCGGTCTTGTAGCTTTGACTGCGTCGCGCCAGCTTGTCGATCTCGTCGATGAAGACGATGCCGCGCTGCGCCTGTTCGATGGAATAGTTGGCGACGTGCAGCAAGTCCGCGACCATCGATTCGATGTCTTTGCCGTAATAGCCAGCCTCGGTGTATTCGGTGGCATCGACGATGGCCAGCGGCACATCCAGGCACTCGGCCAGCTTGCGACCGAGCAGCGTCTTGCCCGATCCGGTCGGACCTAAAAGCAGCACGTTCGACTTCTGCAGCTGCCGTTTTTCCGACGCTGGCAAGGAACAGCGGCGCTGATGGCCATAGGCCGCGACCGCCACCGCCCGCTTGGCTTCGTCCTGTCCGACGATGCTCTGGTCCAAAAAGGCATAGATCTGGCGCGGCGTCAGGCTGCGACGCGGCCGACCCAGCGCGTGCTCGGCGGTGGCTGCGCGCGCGGATCCACCCGTCGGTAAAGACGATCGTGGCGGCGAGCTTTTGGGGCGATGGACAACGGCCATGTCGATGTCAGAAAAGGCTGTGCGCGGCCCCGCTTGGGCGTTGGCCACGTCGGCGACGCAGTCTACTACGGTCCGTGGCGAGGTCTGCGGCAGAGCTTACAGATAGCGTCCCAGGTGGGCGGTGACCTCGGCAAACACGGTCTCGCGTTCCAGGTCCAGGGGCAGCAGGTGATAGCTTTGCGGCAAAGCGCAGGTGCGAAGCTGCGTCGCTGCGGTGCCCAGGCTGCGAGCCAGATCGGCCAGGCAAGCAAAGGGCACTGTGTGATCGTGCAGGCCGTGCATCAACAGCGCTGGCTGACGAACCTCGGAAAGCCCAGCCCGCACATGAACCATCAGATCCAGCAAGCTGTCCAAGCAGACAATCGGCATCCCCAAGGGCTTCAGCGGCAGACGGGGTCGCACCGCTTCCCGGATGTCTCCCCCGAATAGCTTCGGCACCGCCAGCCGACGCAGGCCCGGCAGACGCGCCAGGCGACGAATGGCCTGCTGGTTGCGCGCGTGCAAAAACAGCGGAGTCGCCAGCGTGGATATGGCGACAATCTCCGGCCGGTTTGACGCCGAAGTACCTGCAGCCACCGATGGTGGGTAGCGACGCGCCAAGTCCAGCGCGAGCAGCCCGCCCATCGACAGCCCAACCACGGCGATGCGCGGAGCCTGCTCGGTCGTGGCGGCAATCTGCCGATGCAGTGCGTGCAAGGCGTCTTCTGCGCTGGCCAGCCAGTCCGGCCAGCGAGTGGCCGACAGCGTCGACAGCGAATCGTGATGCCCGGCCAAAAGCGGCAGCGCGCAGTGATATCCAGCGGCATGAACGTGGCGCGCCAAAAGGTGCAGTTCAAACGGCGATCCGGTGAAGCCGTGGATCAAGAGCACCCCGCGATGCTGGCCAGCTGGCCCCGCTAGGAACTGCGGCTTGGTGCCGTCCGATTCGGCAACCGTCTGGGCGTTCGCCTTCGTCTGCATGTCGTTCATTACATATCAAATCGCAGACCGCGGATGGCCAGACAGGGCTGGCGTCGCAGACCGCTGGTCGTCCCGGCTCGTGGCGAAACTTGACGCTGTCGGCGGGCCCCTGGCAGTGTAGACCCATGGCGTCATCGTCGTCGTCTGGGTCGTTCGGAACCGTGGGAGGGCCGTCTGGCCCCGGAAGCTCGGGATCGGCAAGCAGCGAAGGCAAGGATCGCCGCGATAGCTGGTCGGCACACGGATCCGACGAAAACAGCGACGAACGACGCCTGCGCGAGCGCCTGGAAAAGCTCTTACCCGAGGTCGTCCGGCGCGCCATCAACGTCGGCTCATCGGCGATCAGCAACACCGAAGACGGCATCCGTCGCTTGGTGTCGGAATTCAACCTGCCGCGCGATGTCGCGGCGTACCTGATGGTGCAGGCGTCGGCGTTGAAAGACGAAGTCCTGCGCATCATCAGCGAAGAAATCCGCAAGTTCCTGCAGACGGTCAACCTGTCTGGAGAGCTGCAGAAGCTTCTGACGTCGCTGTCATTCGAGATCAAGACCGAGATCCGCTTCATCCCCAACGATCAGTCGGTGGTGAAGCCCGATGTCCGCAGCAAGACGACCGTCAAGCGCCGCGACGGCAAAGAAGAAGAGCTGTAGGCCTAGCCGCCGGTTCGTTGCAACAGTCGCGCCAGCGTCGGCGCCAGCAGATCGGCCAAGAGCTGCAGCAGGGCTTGTTCGTCGGGCGTCGGGGCGGTCCCTCGTCCCCGCACGGTCAGCTGGGCCAAGATCTGCTGTTCCAAGCCCACTGGATAGGTCTCTGGGTCGGGCGGTTCGCCAGAGCCCTGCGCAATCGACGTGACGGACGGCGAAGGCGCGATCGAAAGGGTCAAGCCCAGCCGTTGTCCCAGAGGCGCGATCGCCTGCTGCACGGCCGCCAGATCCGACGACGACGCGGCCGTTTGCACGGCTCGCTGAATTGCCAGCAGTCGCTCGCGCGTGGCTTTCCGTCGACGCAGCGCTTGCCAAAGCCCACTTGGCCCGCCGCGCAGGTAACCCAAGCCCCAGCCCAGACCCAGTGCGAACAGCAGCGCCAGGCCCAGCGCCAAGCGCGCGGTCGTCTTGCCCCCCAGCAGCATGGCCAAGGCCAGCATCGAAAACACGGCACAGACGCCGTACAGCAGCCACACCGCGCGGCGAACGCCCAAGCGGCCGCGCAGTCGGTGATGCACATGATCGCCATCGCCCTGCATCAGCGGCCGTCCCGACAGCAGCCGGCGCGAGATGGTCAGCGACGTGTCCAAAAGCGGCAGGCCCAAGGCGACCGCCGGACAGACCAGCAGCACCGCGGTGGCTGCTTTGCGCACCGACCAGATCGCCGTCGCTGCCAGCAAGTAGCCCAGGAACAAGCTGCCCGCGTCGCCCAAAAAGATCGAAGCCGGCTGGACGTTGTAGAACAAGAAACCGACGACGGCACCGGCCAGCGCGCAGGCCAATAGAGCCAAGAGCAGGTCTCCGCGCAGAAACGCCGCGATGGCTGTCGTCGACAGAGCAAAGAACGCCACCCCACCCGCCAAGCCGTCCAGGCCGTCGATCAGGTTGGTCGCATTCATCACACCGACCAGCCACG
Source organism: Polyangia bacterium (assembly GCA_041908565.1). GTDB lineage: Bacteria > Myxococcota_A > Polyangia > Palsa-1104 > JAEUJZ01 > JAEUJZ01. The sequence goes on from JAYRFD010000109.1 coordinate 10,535, forward strand.
CGACGGTCAGCAGGCAGGAAAGCGCGCTGATCAGCTCTGGCGACCCAATGGCTCCCGGACTGACGGTGATGCCCAGCCAGTGCGTCGGTTCGATGCGCAGCCCCGAAAGCCACAGACCGACGCTAACGGACACTTCCACCGTCAGCTTGGGCAGCGCGTGCAGCCCGCGCAGGTCGTCGATCACGCCGACCAATAAGATGGGCAGGCTGCCGATCAAGATCGAAAGCACCGGTGTCTCGGCGGACAGAGTGGCTCGCGTCAGGACGCTGCCGGCCAGCCACAGCGCAAGCAGCGTCGCATAAAACGCCAGCGCTACCGCCAGCCCACCCAGACGAGGAATCGGTCGCGGCGACACCAGCTTGCGAGCAGAAAACGGATCCAGCGCGCGCAGGCGCAGCGCCAGCGATCGCACCAGCGGCGTCAGGATCAGGGCCAGGATCGCCGACAGCACCAAGCTCAGCGATAGGGCTCTCATGTCGTCCTCGGGCGCAGGCGACCCAGCCAGCCCCGCAGCGCGCGTTGGACCGTCGCGGCTCGATCGCCGATCACGCGCTGCAACAGCGCTTCGTGACGCAAGGTGGCCACCCGCTGATCGAAGCGAACTTCCGCCAGCTGCCGCGCTTGCTGCGCCATGCCCTGCCGCGAATTCACGTCGGTGTACAGATGACGCAGGGCTGCGACAAAGCCATCGACATCGCCGTTTTCAACCGCCACGCCAACCGGCGATCGATCCGGCCCGCCAGCACACAGATCATGGACCCGCCCCAAGGCTGGCCCGACGTACAGGATGGATCGCGCGGCAGCCAGCAGGGGATAGATCTTGCTGGGGGTCATAAGCCCCGCGAATTCGGCGCCCAAGGTCACCAGCGCGACATCGCCCGTCGACAGCACGTCACGATGCAGCGCGGCTTCCTGCGGCGGCAGGAAGTGCACACGATCCGACAGCGCTGCTGGCACTGCCGATCGCAAGCCAGCACGCCCCTCTCCATCGCCGATGAAGACAAAGTGAACCGACTGCAGCAGCGGGTCGACAGAGATAGCCGGCAGAGCCCCAGCCACCGTCGAAAAGTCGTGACCGCGTCCCAGGTTGCCGGCGTAGCAGACCACGAAGTCCTGTGGCTGCAAGCCCAGCAGGCGACGGATGCGGTTTTCCGCCGCGGGAACGGCCGCGATGGCCTGGCTATCGGCGGCATGGTCGATGACGTGCAGGCGATGGGCGGGGAAGCCGGCCGCGATCAATCGGTCGCGCATCGCTTCGTCCAGGACGACGGCAGCGTCGGTGCGTCGATACAGCCCGGCGGCGGCCAGACGCAGCGCTGCCATCGCGGCCCGATCGAGCCGACGATCCAGGCACAGCATGCCGGTTGCGGACAGCAGATCGGGATAGACGTCTTGCACCCAGAAGACGACGGGAATGCGACGCGGCAGGCCGACGGCCAACGCCAACAACAGCAAGGTGGGCGGCGTCGACATCGCCACCAGGACTTCGGTCTGCTGTTCCTTCACCAAGCGTCGCAGCCGCAGCCACGCGCTGAAGGTGAAGCGAGCCTCTCGCCAGGCGCGGTCCGCCAGGCGACGCCAGGCCGCGGCGGCTGGCCGGTTCGATGCGTCCGGGGCTGCGGCGGGCAGCGACACGCGGTGCACGCGCACGCCTGCCAGTGTCTCTTTTTCGGCAAGCGACCCGCCATCAGACGCTGGGCTGTGTGCAAAGCCATGGTGGGGCTGCCGATAACGCAGGCCGCTGCACAGCACCCCGATGTCGTGTCCGCGTGCCGCCAAGCCCTGGCACAGCGCGCTTAACACCTGCGCCGTCGCAGCGATATCGGGGGCATAGAACTGGTTCAGAAACAGAGCACGCACGCGGTGTCCTCGGGGGGGCCTCAGCGAGCCCAGTCAAAGCGCAGAGCCTGCCTTTGAACATACGCCAGCCAGACATACAGAGCCCAGATCCGGTGTGCGAAGCGATGCCGAATGGCAGCCGGGCTGGGCTCCATCGCCACGTACAGCGACCACAGCCAGCGCACGGACTGCGGCTGAAGCCCGGCTGCGATCAGGCTGCTCCCGTCGAGAAACTGTGTCTCTACGCTGGCTCGCAGAGGTCCGCGTAGCCAGGCATCCAGCGGCAGATCGAAGCCGCGCTTGGGCTGCTGGGCAGCCTGCGCCACACAGCGATCGCCGGGCGGGGCCGCGGCACACAGCAGGCTCTTTTGCCGCTGTCCCGACGGGACGATCGGATCGATCTGCTGCAGCAGGCGCCACAGCCAGGGGTCACACAGCGGCAC
>JAYRFD010000110.1:0-5191 GCA_041908565.1 Polyangia bacterium
AGCGTGGTGGTCGCGGGCTCCTCCTTTCCTGCGCACGCGGCGAGCCCGACGAGCATGGCGACGACAAGGGAGTTCCTCACTTTCCCACTCCGGCGAAGAATTGCAGCTGGAAGACGGCGGTGATCACCGTCTGCACGAACCGTCGGTTGAAGTTGCGATCGAAGGTCACGACCCGCGATCCCTGCAGGCTGAAGGTCATGTTCTCGGCCACGTCGGTATCGGCGTTGAAGTTGAAGGCGATCTTGCGTGGCTGATTGGCGCCGACGATCTCGCCGGTGCCTTTGATCGTCCCACCGGCGACGCTCAGGTTGAACTCGTCCAGGCGCGCGCGGACAGTGGCCAGCTTGTTGGGGTTGCCGTCGACGCTAAGCGCGATGCGCAGCTTGCTGTCCATCAGCCCGCCCAGGCTGCCGCGGTTTAGCGCCGGCAGCACGTTGGACAGCTTGGCCAGATCCAGATCGACCAGCGGCACCTTGATGTCCAGGTTGTTGTTCCCCAGGTCGGCCTTGCCGTTTACGCGCACGGTGCCACCGGGCAAGGTCAGCTCGGCCAGCTTGACGACGACGACGCGGGCGGCGCGTTCCACCTGCGCGCGAAGCCGCATCGGGACGCCGCGATCTTTGTCGATGCTGCCCGGCAGCTTCAGCTGCGCTCCCGTCAGATCCAGGTCGGCATTGACCGACGCATTGTTCTGCGACGAGTGGACCTGAGCCTGAAGCTCGGCCCCGCCGCGCAGATCCAGGTCGCCTTGGTCGACAAGCGCATTCTTCATCGAGACATTGGTCGTCAGATCGATGCGCTCTCCCTGCTTCTTGACGGTGCCGGTGACCCGCAGATCACCGTCGATGCGGCTGCCCTTGGGTACCGACTTTTCGACGGTGGGCAGCAGGCGCAGCAGACGATCCAGATCGACGGTGCCGGTGTCGGCCTTCAGATCCAGATCGTCGGCCGAGCGCACCTGACCGCGCAGCAAGAGCGCCATCGGACCCAGGGTCAGGCCCAGCTTTTCGATCAGCGCGCCCTGCTTTTCCCCCTGCACCTGGCCCTTGAATTCCAGGGAAAGCGGCGTGTCGGCGGGCTTGGACAGGACGGGCAGCATCACCGTCGCCGGTGTCAGATCCAGGGCCACTTCGATCTGCGCCGCCGTCGGCGATCCCGATGCACTGCCGCGCAGAAGCAGCGGCCCGCGCAGATCGGCGCCCTTGGGAAGTGCGGAAGGGGGCAGGATGGCCAGCATGCGTTCCAGCAAGAAGCCGCGCGACGCGATGCTGAGCATGTGCACGGCGGGCGCGGTCCACAGGCTGCGCAGATCGGCCTTGGCGGTGATGGCCATGTCGTTGATCGACAGGTCCAGCTTGTCCAGCTTCACGTCGCCGGCCAAAAGGGTGGCGCCAAGCTGTGCATCCAGCTTGATGTCGACGGGCTGCCCTTTGCGCTGGGCCAGCGGAAAGCCAGATGTGGCGCTCTGTTCCAGCGACAGGCCGCGGGCGGCGAAGAACGCCGACAGGTTCAGCTTGCCCGATTCCAGCGGCGTCTCGAGCGCCAGCTTGGCTTCCAGGCGAGCCCGCGCCAGGCCCACGCCGGGCGAGGCAGGCAGGAAGCGCAAGAGCGGCTCGATTTCGATCGGCAGAATTTCAAGCTCGACCTTGCGCAGCAGCGAAATCGGCTGCGTCACCTGCAGATCGCGAGGCAGGGGCCCGATGGTCAGCCCCAGGTGAAAGTTCCGCTGCGCGGCCAAAAGGGCCATGTCCAGGCTCATCGAGAACGGCTCGAACAGACGGGCTTCGTGCAGCGCAAGCTGGATGCCTTCGATCTTGATCGGGGCGGCGGCTCCATACGGCGTCGACAGGTCGTAAAACAGGATCGCCGCGTCGGCCAGAACGGCTTCGTGCAGCACGATACCTGCCAAGCGGTCGATTTCGGCCTGCGTCATCGGCGGGCTTTCGGGCTGATCGGCGAGCTTTTCCAGGATGTCCTGATAGGACAGCTTGCCGTCGGCGGTTCGCATGACCTGCACGCGCAGATCGGCGACTTCGACGTTGTCGACTTCGACCCGGCGACCCAGGGACCACAGCAGCGGAAAGACCGCGACGCGGGCGCGCACGGCACCGATGGTCAAAAGCGGCTGCGCAAGCAGGCCGGTGCTGCCTGGCTGGGCCTCGATGGCCAGGTCGCGAAGCTCAAGCCGGGTCTTGGGCAGAAGCTTCAGACGGACGCGCCCAATGCGCAGGCTGCGGCCCAGCTTGGCTTGAATCTGCGGGGCCTGTGCGACGATCTGCTTTTCAACCATGCTGCCCAGGTCGACGGTAAACCCGACAACCAAAAGGACCAGCAGCAAAAGTCCCAACAGCCCACCGACGATCTTGAGGGCTAGCTTGACCCCCGCGGGCAGCCCGGATTTCCCCCCCGCGCGAGCCTGTGAAGCCTGTTCTGTACCTGGCATGCTTCGTCTCCGATTGCGTTCGAGCAGGGCTATTCTGACACGCTAAGCCCCCGGTGCGGGCGGGTCGTAGTTGCGCGGGGCAGGTCTTGTGTCTGGTGCCTGGAATGGTCCGCGGGGCTTGTGCGTTCTTTTGGCAGTCATTAGCTTTCGCGATACACCACACTATTGCGGCTCGAACAGTCACGGGACTGGAGGAAATAGGACATGGCACCGCAACTTCGAGAGATGCGCTTTTGGCGCAGCATTGCGCTTTTCTCCACGGGCGCTCTCATCACGTTGGCTTGCACGCGCGTCAAGGTGACGTGGGACCAAGCGGCTTCGGCTGCCGGTCCGACCGTGGCGATGGTGACGACTCCAACGGCCAGCCCGACGACGGGCGCGGCGACTGCGGCTCCGGCGCTGCCGGCGGGCAGCAAGGGGCAGGTCGAAGACGCCCGCGGGCTGTCGCGGACCTTCGCCCAAGTGGCCGAGCAGGTGTCCCCCAGCGTCGTCGCCATCCGCGTCGCGAAGAAGCAGAAGGTGTCGCGCGTGATGCGTCGCGGCCTGCCGTTTCATCAGATGCCCTTCCCGTTCGGTGGGCCGTTTGGCGGTCCCGAGGATGACGAGGAAGGCAGCGACGAGGACATGGGGGCGCCGCTGCAGCGGGGCGCCGGTTCCGGCGTGGTCATCGACGACAAGGGCTTCATCCTGACCAACAACCACGTCGTCGGGGGCGCGGACGACATCAAGGTCCAGTTCCAAGACGGCAAAGAGCTACCCGCCAAGATCGTCGGTACCGACCCGCGATCGGACTTGGCGGTCATCAGCGTGCAGAACAAGGGTTATGCCCTTAAAGCCGCGCCGCTGGGCGAGTCCGAAAAGCTGGCGGTGGGTGAGTGGGTCATGGCGATCGGCAACCCGTTCGGCCTGGACCACACGGTGACCGTCGGTGTGATCAGTGCAAAGGGTCGATCGGGCATTGGCGATCGGGCTGGTAACTATCAGGACTTCCTGCAGACCGATGCGTCCATCAACCCGGGCAACTCAGGCGGGCCGCTGGTCAACCTAAATGGCGAGGTGATCGGCATCAACACCGCGATCCTGGGCCCCGGTGGCAACATCGGCATCGGCTTTGCGGTTCCGTCGGACATGGCCAAGCCGATCGCGCGCGAGCTGATCGCAAGTGGCAAGGTGCGGCGTCCGTTCTTGGGTATCTCGATGCAGGCCTACACCACGGACATGGCCAAGGCCATGGGCTCGCCTGAAAAGGGAGCGCTGGTCGGTCAGCTGACGCCGGGCGCACCGGCAGAAAAAGCAGGCGTGCGTCGCGGCGACGTCATCATGAAGGTTGATGGCAAGCCGGTGCTGAGCTCGCGCGATGTGCAGCGCTATGTGCTGGCGCGTCGCGTCGGAGACTCGATCAATCTGGAGCTGTGGCGTGACGGCAAGACCATGACCCTGGCCGCCAAGACGGCAGAGCTTCCAGGTGAAGACGGTGCCGCCGGGGTTGGTGGGGCAGACGATGGACAGGCGGGCAAGGCCAAGCTGGGTCTGGGCCTGCAGACGCTGACGCCGCAGATGGCTGAACGCTTTGGTCTGAAGGCGGATCACGGTGTCCTGATCAACGCAGTGAAGCCGGGTAGCCCCGCCGCCGAAGCCGGTCTGACCCGCGGCGACGTGATCCTGGAAGTCGATCGCCGTCCGGTGCGAGCCGCAGAAGAAGCCGTCAAGGCGCTGACCGCCGATCGAGCAGGCGGCCACGTCCTTCTGGTCCAGCGCGGCGATCAGTCGATGTTCGTGCTGGTGCAGCCGGCTCCGTCGCAGAAATAACTCCCCCCGAAGCCCGCCTCGTCGAAATCCCCCGGACGAGGCGGGGCCTTCCTCTTCCTTTCGCTCGCAGACTCCTTCTACAAGTCCAACCGCACGTGCAGCCGCAGGGTCTGGCCGATCGGGCTAGGTTGCCGGCGTCGGTCCGTTTTGCGAAAGCGCATCCGACAGCTTGGCGAATTCGGCGACTGACAGCGTTTCTGCCCGTCGGGAAAGGTCAATGCCGGCGGACTGCAAGGCCGGCAATGCGGCATCGCCCAGCTGGGCAGCCAAGGAATTGCGCAGCATCTTCCGTCGCTGCGAAAAGCCAGCCCGCACCACCGCTTGGTACTGTCGTAGATCCAGGACCGGCACCTGGCTTTCGGCAAACGGCGTCAGGCGCACGACGGTCGAGTCGACCTTGGGGGCGGGGATGAAGCCTCGTCGACCGACGTGGCAGACCAGATCGACGCGGGCCAGCATCTGGACCTGCGCCGACATCGCGCTGTAGTGATCGGATCCGACGCGGGCCAGCAGCCGATCGGCGACCTCGCGCTGGATCATAAAGACCAGGGTGCGCAGGCAGGCCCGCTGCTGCAGGCAGTGGAAGATCAGTGGAGAGGCGATCTGATACGGCAGGTTGCCGACGACGACGCCTCGGGCGCCCGGCTTCGTCGGGGTCAGCAGCGTCGGCAGATCGATAGAGAGCGCATCGGCCTCGCAGATCTGCAAGCGCGGGTGGCGCCCAAGCTCGGCCAGAAGGACGGTGCACATGTCGCGCTCACGCTCGATGGCGATGACCTGCGCTCCGGTGGCCAAAAGGTGGCTGGTCAGCGTGCCCAGGCCAGCCCCAAGCTCGACCACGACGTCGCCGGGCGATAGCTGACAGGCCGCGACGATCGATCGGTAGGCGCGGTCGTCGATCAGGAAGTTTTGGCTCCAGCTTTTCTTGGCGCGGATGCC
>JAYRFD010000111.1:0-1710 GCA_041908565.1 Polyangia bacterium
AAGCTCTGCGGGTTTTTTGTTTGTGCCGTCGGCGCGCTGAACCCTGGGCAGGCTTACCAGCCGCTGCAAAGGAAGCGCAGCGCGCCCGGCAAGCGACGGGCCCAGGCGTCTTCGTTGTGCTGTCCGCCTGGCTCGGCGATGTACAGCAGGTCGGCGGCGTCGCGATAGCCCAGGTCGCGATACTTCTGCACCAAGACTTTGGTGTCGTCGTAGCCATCGTCCGGCTGCCCGCTGTCGACGTAGACCTGATCCCAGCGCGGCATTGCCCCGGCAGAGCCCGCCACGGCAGACACAATGAACAGCCCATCCCACCACGTCGATGGCGAAAAGATGCCCAGCCGTCCCCACACATCGCGCTGTTTCAGTCCGGCATAGGCGGTGATCAGCCCGCCCAGCGACGAACCCGCCAAGGCGGTGTGTCCGCGGTCGCGCAGCAAGCGGTCGCGCAGCAGCGGATCGTTTTCGATCGCCGGCTTTAGCTCCTCGGTCAGAAAGCGCAGATACAGATCGCCGCCGCCGCCGCGATAACGCGGGTCGTCACCGACCGTCGGTGTGTATTCGTAAATTCGCGCTGACGTGTTCTCTGGCCCGACGACAACAAGCTCTGGCAAGTGCTGTGCGGGGTCCAGGGCGTCGATGCCGCTGTTCAGCGTCTCGGCGACGCGCCAGGTTCGACCCAGGAAGGCATAGCGCGGATCGAACAGGTTCTGTCCGTCGTGCATGTACAGCACGGGATAGCGGGCCTGCGGGTTTTCATCGAAGCTCGGCGGCAGGTACAGCCAGACCCCACGACGATTGCCTAGCAGGGTCGACGAGAACGCCGTGTAGTGCCGCAGATAGCGGCCTGCCGGCGTAAAGAAGTGCGGGTAGATGTCGACGGTCTGGCCAGGTTTGGCGCGATAGTTCTGGCCGCGCGACCAGGTGGTGTCGTTGACCAGCGGCTTCCACTCAAGCTCGCTGGGCAGATCGCGAATGCGTAGCTCAAACAGATCGGCGCCTCGACGCGTCATCGTGACGCCGCCACTCCAGGTAAACGGCGCCAGCGCTCCACGCACGCTAAGGCTCTTGTCGCTGGCCAGCGGGTAGTGCACGCGCAGCGTGGTCACGCGCCCAGCCGACGGATCCGCAATCGGTTCGTTGCCGACGGGAGAGTCGATCAGCATCGGCGGCCCGGGCGGTACTTCTCCGGGGAGCATTGGCACTCCGTCGCCCCCACAGCCAGTCGGCAGACCGATTGACGCGATGAGCAAGAACGGCAGACACGAACCGATTCCAGACAGACAAGCAGCCCGCATGGGGCGGAGATACCGCAGCCTCTGGTGGACCACAAGCCCGGAAGCAGAGGCGCGGCTTGCGGCCTCGGTCCCGATCGTGTCGTCGAGCCCGCGCCGGCTTAGAAGCCCAGCTGCTTCAGATACGACTCGTGCCCGTTGTGGTTTAGCTGCCAGTAGGGCAGGCGGGCGCTGCCGCGCAGCAGGGCTTCTTCCGTCACCGTGGCCCCCTGCTGGCTGCGGATGCCCACCACGCGGTGCGGAGCGGCTTCCTCGATGAAGTAGGTGGTGGTCTCGCCCGACTTGCGCTTCACGACATAGCTGCGCACGGCGAAGGATCCAGCCGGCGTCGCAAGCGTCGAGCGCTGCGCCACATGTTCCATCGTCACCGGCTCGATCGACAGCGGCTGGTGCCCCAATCGAACGCGCAGCAGCGATG
>JAYRFD010000112.1:0-3878 GCA_041908565.1 Polyangia bacterium
AGAATTCTTGGCGCTGCAGACCCTTGCCGTGGTCGCGCCGGAAGAACAAACGCGCGCGCAAGTCACCAACCAGGCGTTCCGCGCCGAACACGGCGTCCACACCGGTGAGTGGTGGGTCCTGCACAAAGACGGCAGCATCTTTCCCACCGAAGTCAGCGCCAACATCCTGCCCAACGGGCATCGACAGGTCATCCTGCGCGACATTCGGGCCCGAAAACAGCTGGAACGGGAACGCGAAGAGTCGCTGCACTGGCTGCACCAAGTCTTGGAACAGTGTCCCGTCGGCATCGTGCTGTGCCATGGCTCGCCCTGCGAGCGCACCGAGCTGAACCAGTACGCGCAGCGCCTGCTGGGCATGCAAGACGGCGCGCTGCTGCCGGCCTCTTTGAGCTTTGTCGATGATCGGGGGCCGCTGCCCAACGACCAGCACCCAGTGACCCGCGCCCTGCGAGGAGAGCGAGTTTCCGGTCAGATGCTGTCGCTGCGACGGCTGTGCGGGGAATTTGTGCCGGTGCTGCTCGATGCCGCCCCCATCCGCACCGATGAAGATGGGCCTGTGCGTGGGGCCATCGTCGTGTTCCAGGACATCACCGTCTTTCAGCAGCTGGATCGTCTGCGCGCGGAATGGAACGCCGTGATTGCCCACGATCTGCGGCAGCCGCTGAACGCCATTGCGCTGAACGCACAGCTGATCGCGCGCAAGAAAAAGGACGCCGCCGATGTCGGTCGTCCCGTCGAGCAGATCACCCAGTCCGCGCGGCGACTGAACCGCATGATCAACGATCTGCTGGATCTGTCTCGCTTGGAAGCGCGTCAGCTGAGGCTGGTCCGCCAGCCCGTCGATCTGGCCAGCCTGGTGCACGTCAGCGTCGAGCGCATCGCCGCTGAAGCCCCCGATCGTCACTTTGATCTGCGCGCCCCGTCCAGCTTGCCCTTCGTCGACATCGACGCCGATCGCATCGTGCAAGTGCTCGACAACCTGCTCAGCAACGCCATCAAGTACGGCGCCCCCCAGACGCCGATCGAGGTCGAGATCGTCCTGCGCGATCTGGACCTTTTGGTCTCGATCAAAAACCAGGGACCGGGCATCGCCCCCGAAGATCTGCCGCACCTGTTTCAGCGCTTCCATCGCGTCGGCACCGACAAGCACAGCCACATCAAAGGGGTGGGCTTGGGCCTGTACATCGTTCAGCAGCTAATCGAAGCGCACGGCGGACGCGTACAGGCGGAAAGCACGCCCGGCGGCAAGACGACGTTCTACTTCACGCTGCCCCGTTCAAACAAGGAAGCTCCGCGTTCGGAATCGCCATAGGCTTTCGGCGGTCGAACAGAGAGGCAGCGGGTCGCGGCATGGCCGTCGGTCCACAAGATACGCTGCGCAAGGTTCGCCCCAGGGCCACCGGCCTGTGGTAAGGACGGGTCATGCGAAACGGTGTGGTCTCTATCAGTGCATGCGCGTTGTTGGCGGCCTGCGGCAGTCCCACGATCGAACCGCAGGTCCCGCCGGTGCCCAACCCACCACTGCAGGAGTCCGCGCGCGGCCGCGTACTGGGTAGCATCATCGACCTTTCGCAGCGCCCGCAGGCGGGCGCTGATGTCACACTGTGCGGATCTGGCTGTCGCAGCGGGGTGTCGGACAGCAGTGGCTTCTTCGCGTTTTCGGATGTGCCGGCGGGTAGCTACAGCCTGCGCATCGAGCGCAGCGGCCATGCTCCGACGGCATCCGGCAAGGTGGTGATTCCGCTGTACGGCTACGATCCAGCGGTCACGCCGGCGCGCAGCTTCCCGCCCATCGTGCTGCCCACATTTGATCAGGTCACGCCGCTTTCGGCGGGCGTGCAGACCGTCGCCATCGACCCGCAGCTTTCGCTGACGCTGGACGCGCAGAGCCTGAGCTTTCCGACGGGAACCGCCATGCCTCAGCTGACCGGCAAGCGCGTACCTGCTGGGCTTTATCCCGACTTTTGTCTGCCGGGGGCCGATGGTCGCATCGTGGCCGAATGGGCGATGGCGCCGTTTGCCACCAACAGCGCAAGCCCCATCGAGATCCGCATCGCCGACGGCTTGGGCCTTTCCCCCAACACCCAGGTCAACTTCCTGACCATCGATCCCGACCTGGGACGACCCGAACAGCAGGCGGTTGGGACGGTCGCAGCCGATGGCAAGTCAATCACGTCAAAGCCGATGACCGGCATTCGCCGCCTGACCTGGCTGATCGTCTCGCTGCCCGGCAGCGGTGCCTAGGACAACTTGCCTTTGTCCCGAAGTCTCCTTCGATAGCATCGCTGCGTCGACTCCCCCGCGCCCAAGAAGGACAAGGTTCCGCAGGCCTTTGGGTGCGTCGGGCTTGCACCTTGCAGATCCCCACGCGCCAAGCACCGTCTGCGCCCGCCGCAGTCAAAAGCCCAGAGGCAGGCGTGCACGCAAAGGGCGGACGTTCGAACAGACCGCCACGCTCTCGCTTCGGCGCGTGAAGCGGCGGAGGCGCTCCGCAAAAATCTCGGAGATTTGCGGCCGTCCGTAAAGATTGCGGGCCCGCATTCGCGCGACGTGTCTGCGCAGGTGGGCCAGCGACCCAAGCGACCGCGCATCGATCGCAGGCCTGCTGCCCGCTTTCCGTCGGCAGATGTGCATGCATTGGCGGACGTGTAGGGCGCAAGCCACGCGGTCGCGCAAGCTCGGTACGGGGCTTGCGTTCTTCGGCCGGATCGAAAAGGAGACTCCGCCCATGTCGCGCTCATTTCTTCCCCATCTGCTGTTCGGCAGCCTGCTCTTGGGGTCGGCGCTGGCGTCTGCCCAGCCGCTGCCCATCCCATCGCAGGCCAAGGTTGCCGCCGCGCGCAAAGATGTCGGCGATGGCCTGTGCGCCACGGTTGTCCATGTGCAGGATCCGGCGATCGGCCAGGTGCCGTATTCCAGCGTCGACGAAGCGATCGGCACGCTGAACAAGACATCGACCCGCGTGACCGAAGACGCGCGGATCAGCGCTCCGTTTTCGCGCGTCAACTTCAAGAACAACGAACCGGTGGCCATCGGCGACTTCCCCGACGATCTGCTGTTCCCGTTCAGCGACAACCCGGGCGCATCGCCTCCCGGCAACGATCGCAACTTCGTGGTTCGCCTGCGCGGCTACATCAACATCGATCCGCCCGATCTGAAGGATCCCAACGCGCTCTCGCGGACCATGGGCCTGTTCGCGGACGACGGGGCTCGCCTGTCGATCGGCAGCGCCCTGGTCACCGTGCCCGACGTCGATCAGCGCCTGGCATCGCGCCGCATTCGCCAAGTGCAGTACGGCAGCGCCGGCCTGTATCCGATCGAGCTTGTCTATTACCAAAACGGCAGCAACGCCGTGCTGGAGCTTTCGCAGTCCGATGTCCTGGTGCCCGAAAACACCAAGCTGACCAACCTGCGCGACCTGGGCTTCACGCTGGTCGGCTCGCCGCGTCCGAACCTGTTCGTCAACACCGAGCTATACACGGCCCGCGAAGGCAGCGCGCCCACCTGCACCGAGTGCAGCAATGACTCGGCCTGCGGTCGCGGCAACTACTGCGTCAAGGACTGGGGCAGCACGCCGCCCGAAGGTCTGTGTCAGCAGTGCAACGTCCCCGATCACTGCGGACCCGACTGCCGCATCTGCACCGGCAGCACCAAGCTGTGCCATCAAGGGGCCTGCGTGCAGTGCGTGGCTGACACCGACTGCGCATCGGGCGAGACCTGCAACCAGACCCTGCACAGCTGTCAGCTGCCGCTGCAGGACTGGCGATACGTCGGCGGCTGCAGCGCGGGCGGACTGACCGCGGCGGGTGGCCTGTCTGGCCCGTCCAGTCGGTCGCTGGCCAGCCCGTTTGCCGTCGGCGCCGCCCTGCTGCTGCTTG
>JAYRFD010000113.1:0-2259 GCA_041908565.1 Polyangia bacterium
AGCCATATCGGGGGCCGCGGTGGCCATGTCGTTGGTGTTGTCACCGGTCATGGTCGGGCCCGGGCAACCAGCGACGGTGGCAGCAACGCCCAAGAGCGCTGCAAACAACGGAGCGCGGCGCGGGGTGACGGCGCGGCGCGCAAACACGGTGCGTAAGCTCTGACTGTACATGGTTAGTTCTCCAAGGCTGGTGGTCTAGGTTGCAGGGACTGCCCAGTCTGCGCTGCGTGCGTGCTCCCTGTAGCGACGCGGCAGCGGGCCGCTGGCTACGGCAAGGTGGCAGTGTGAAGCTGCCGATACGGAACACCGACGTTGACTTCCGATCCGGACCACGGCGTGGCCAGATACGGAAACTGCGTCTGAAAGCTTCGATCGTTGCTATCGACGCCATCGCCCAAGTTGTTGGCTGCACTGACGCCACGCAGGGCACCGGCCAGCACGCGTTCCATAATGTCGACTACGTCGTCCTGTGGTCGTCGTCCGTTGGGAAATCCGACGTTGGTGTCGGTGGTTCCGGCAAGAACACCAGCGGCTCCCAAACGATTGACGGTCAAGTCGGCTGCCGCTGGGGCGGACACGTCGATGCGCAGGATGTCCGCGAGTACAAGCGGATAATCCTTGCCGCGAAATGGCGACAGGTTCGATGCGCTGCCCATCGGCGTGATCTGAAACTGCAGAAGATCGGTCAAGTCGGACCGCCCGGACGGCGGCACAGCGATTCCATATAGCTGCTGCAAGGCCGCTGCGAGCTCCGGATTGCCGAGCGCCGCGCTTCCCTGTGCGGATGCAAAGAACTGCGCGTCCATCGACGGGGGCAGCGTGTTGTAGCTGTCCTTGAGCCCAAGCGGAACGAGTAGTTCATTGACCAAGGGCAGACCCAAGCGCGAGACCTGCACCCAGGGGCCCGTCGCATCCTGCGTCCGCACGCGACCTGCCAGATTCAACGGCGGTGTTCGACGGATCGTGACCCGAGGGCGACTGGCCGTGGTCCAGATTCCTAAGACTTGATCTTTGCCAGATATACCGGCATTGGTCCGCAGTACGCGAGAAATCGGAACCTGCAGCGCAATCGTGTGAACGTTGTATCCCGCGATGAAGTCGGTTCCGCGAACCGCGCCTGCGCTGCCGCAGCCGGCTGCAGAGTTGGGTGTGGCTTGGCAGCGGATCCGCACGAGATCAAACACGCTTCCAAGATCGGCAAAGAAGGGATCATCGCGTTGACCTGCGAAGACGCGTCCCTGCGACGTGATGTCTCCTCCCAATGGGTAGACCGCGCTTTGGGCCAGCGCTTCGTACGCGGCAGTGGTGCCCATCGTGTATGTGCCGGCATAGACGGGAGGTGTCAGCTGATCACGAAGCAATACGGTCGATGAGCCTCCACGATCCAGGCGCGTCACGGTGTAGCGCTGTCGAACCTGAAGGGCTGCGGAGTCTCGTGCGGCAACGGGCGCGCTGGCCAGCAGCACGCTTTCTGGCTTCAGGTATTCCGTTCGGAAGCGGAACTGATAGGTAATGTCTTCGACGGCGTCGCCATCGTTGTCGATCTTGATTTCATACAGAACGCCGTCCGAAAAGCGCGGCCAGTTGGGGCCTGAACCGGGATCTTGCAGCGGCCAGTAGTTCGCCAGGATGACCAAGGAATTTGGAATGACGCCAAGGTCGCTGGAATTCTGGGGCGTACGGAATGCGTACAGATCTGCTGCATCCGCCGCGGGATCTTCCGCGATAAGAGGGGCTTCGCGATGGCTCGACGCCTGGCTGTCGGTCGGAATGGACGCAGCCAGCAACAGGGCCGCCGCCCCGACCGGACGCAGTACGCAGCGCAAGGCGGTGCGAAAAGGAATGGGGGCTTGGCTGCTTATTGATTTCGTATGCACAACATCGTCCTGTGGTGTCGGCTACGTCAGGCGTTGATTCCGACCCGTCTGGGCTTAGGGCGACAGCAACAAGATTCGACCCTGCGGTAGATCGGGCTGGTCAGGATCCGGCGTCGCTGTGACTTCAGGGACCGCTGCTTCAACCGCGACCCAAAGATCGGCATCGGCTGCGCGGTATAGGGCCGTGGCTTCGGTTACCGGGGATAGCTCTACCGCTTCCTGACTGCCGTCTGGGCTTAGGCGAGTCAGCCATGGATCGACCGCGTCCACGCTTGGTGAAGTGAACAGCACGTCTGCCGAAACGCGACCGGCTGCGCACAGCCCTGCGGGGTAGGTCAGGCGCAGCGGCGTTGTGCCCACTGGAAACGCTCTTCCTCCCGAG
>JAYRFD010000114.1:0-6031 GCA_041908565.1 Polyangia bacterium
CCATGCCCAGGAACGCATGCCGCCCCTCCTGCGACGGGCCGGGCTGGCGTAGCACCTGGGCTTTGACGCGCGACGGCACAGGGCGCACCTGCGGGGGGATGGGCGGATCGTCCGCACCGCTGCGACCGTGGCAGCGCCTATCTGTCGTTCGGGGCCGGTGCTGTTGGTCTTGAAGCCGCCGCGCTGGACTTGGCCAGCTGGCCATACGTGCCCAAGACGAAAATCAGCGCGATGAGTGGGTTTAGATAGAAGCGTCCGTGTGTGGGAAAGATGCTCAGCAGCAAGAACAGCAGCCCACACGGCAGGATCGGCCACAGATACCGCCTGCCCACCGATGGAAGCTCCAGAGCAAACAGCGCGGCCAGCCAGATGACTTCCTGCCGGACCGCATAGTGCACTGGGATGCCGGCGCGGTTTGCGGTCACGCGGGCGATGCTCGCTGCCAGCAAGGCCACTAGGCAGAAGTAGGCCAGCCGACGGGATTCGGGATGCCGAACGATGCGCTTGCGAAAGATCACACCGCCCAGCCCGGCCACGCTCAGCAGTGCCAGCGGCAGATATCGCCCCAGCCCTGCAGACGGCGTGGGCACCAGCCACATGAACAGGCTGCGCAACAGCAGGACCGCGCTGATCATCGCCAGCAGAAACAGCAGGGTCCGTCGCCGGGTCTGCCTCGCCCGCTGCGACTCGGCGTCTGCTCGAAGCCCCGGCGCCAAGGCTTCACACAGGGCCGCCATCGACGGGAAACGCGCCCCCGGATCCAGCGACCGGCCGCGATGCGGGCTGCTTGCCGGTGCAGGTGCGCGCCCCGATCGACACGCCGATCGCGACGCTGGATGCCATCGTCTTGCGCAAGGCGGCGTGGATCGTGGGCAGGCTGCGCCGCATGGAAGACCTGCCGCCGCCGCCCTCGCCGCGTCGCTTTGAGAGCGGCGAGACGTTCCTGTACGCCGGCCGCCAGTACCGCTTAAAGCGCACGCGCAGCGACGGAGAAGTCCGCTTGCTCGGCGGGTATCTGATCCTGCCAACGGAACGCGGCATGACAGCGCAGTCCGCAGCCGCCAGCCGCGAGACGCTCGTGCGCTGGTACAAGGCCCGCGCTGCCGAGCGCGTGCAGGCGCGCCTTCCAACGTGGGCCGCAAAGCTCGGCGTGGCACCGCGACAGATCTGGATCCGCGATCCCAAAAGTCGCTGGGGATCCGCCGACCGCGACGGCAACCTGCGCTTCAACTGGCGCATCGTGCAGGCCCCAACCGCGCTTTTCGACTACGTCGTCGCGCATGAGCTTGCCCATCTTCTGCACCCCGACCACACGCCCGCGTTCTGGTCCGCCCTCGGCCACGCCATGCCCGACTACGAAGCCCGCCGCGAAAAACTCCGCCGCCTCGGCCGCAAGCTCGTCTGGTAAGTAGCCCGCGCCCCCGCGCCCAGCGCCCAACATCTTCCAGACATCGCAGCGAAGGTCCGTCCCTGTACCCGCCCCACCCGGCCGATGCTTCCTTGACCCAGGTACGATGCCAGGGTACGCGATGGGTTATAAGCGACGGAGGCGATCGTTAATGTGACAGGGCAGGGCGCTAGCAACTTCCGACGGGGAGGGGACCAGAAGGGCTCGGAGGAAGGTCGTTGGTGCAGACGCAGATGGTAGCCGTGCGCGGCTCAAGCGGCGGAGGGCCCGTTCTGCGCCTTACGCGCTGGCTCCGCTTGACGGCAGCTCAAGCCCCCACTCTGTTGCGCGCTGTTGGGCGCGGCTGACAGAGGGATTGCGGGACAGGTAGCTCTGCGTCCAGAACGGGTCGGGAATATCCTTCATGCGCAGCTGCACCTGATGCATGCACGCCAGGAGCTCGGTCCTTGCCCGCTCGGGCAGGCCGAGCGCGTGCAGCGCCTCGCTGATCGTCAGCCGGAGCTCGACCTCGGCGTTTCCCAGGCCCCCGAGCGATCCCAAGATCTGAAGGGCCTGTTCGGCCTCTTGCAGCGCCTCCTCCCGCTTGCCCTGGATCAACAGGATGCGGATGAGGGTGGCGCGCCACGTCGGTTCGTACGCCGGGATCAGCTGCCCGACGGCAGCCGCCTGACGCGCCGCGGCCTCGGCTTCGCGGTGCTGTCCAAGCCGCAGGTAGCCGCGGGCCTGCACCTCGAGCGCGCTGACCGCGAACAGCGAGGAGTCTCCCATGGCCTGCATCACCTGCTGCATCGCGACCACCGCAGCCGGTACCTCTGCGAGCGGCTTGGACTCGATATGAAGGATCTCTTGAAACACCCGGGACAGGCCTCTGGCGACGGCATCCTGCGTACGCTGGGCGGCCTGGTGCGCCTCTTCCACTGCGCGCTGCGCACGCTCCACCGACCCGAGCTCTGCCCAGGTCAACGCGACCTCGGATAAAAGAACGAACGCCAGCATGCGCCAGTCCCCGGCCTGGCGACAGAGCGCGGCGGTGGCCTCTGCTTCCCGCAGGATGGTCCAGGGCGTGGGGATGCGGTGGTGCTGAAAGTGGCCGTACGCCCAGCCGTAGAAGCGCAAGATCGTGGGGTTGTGCGCCGCGGCCCGCTCCGCAACGGTGCGCAGCCGCGCGCAGACGAACTGGACCTGCGGTAGCGGCGCGGCGATCGCGGTGCCGCTGGTCAGGAAGGACAGTGCGGCCGCATAGACGCCCTCTGCCTCGGGCTCGGGGTCCGTCTGGATCAGCTGCCCGGCCAGCGCTGGCATCTGCTGCTTCATCTCGGCGGTCCCCAGCGCGGCTCCGAGCACCATCGCCTCCATGCTGCGGCACCACATCGACGAGCCCGGACGGAGCGTTCGCAGCGCCTGCGAGCCACATGCAAAGGCACGCGCCATCTGACCCAGGAACATGCACGCCGAGCTCTCGATCCCGTTAAGCTGGGCGACAAGGTCCGGCTCGTTCCCGGCGGTGCGGGCGCACGCGGTGGCTCTCTCTGTCCAGGTCAGGGCGTCGCTGTAGGCGAAGCGTTCGAGCGCGCCTTCCGCCGCCCGGGTATACCAACGTGCAGCGGACGCTCCGTCACCACCCAGCTCGAAGTGCTCGGCAATCGGGAGGGCCTGGGTCTCTCCAGCTGAGATCAGGAACGCCGCGGCCATTCGGTGCCCGAGCGCCTTGTCCGCTTCACCCAGCAAGCTATAGGCGGCCTCGCGCACCAGGAGATGGCGAAACTGGAACTCTCTCTGGGCGGCCAGCTGACTGGTCCGCTGCGGCTCGATGACCTCCTGCTCGGTCAGCACGGAGAGCCAGCGCCCGAGCTCCTCTTCTGTCACCCCGCGCCCCAAGACGGAAGCCAGCCCGCCCGCCCAGAACGTCTGGCCGTATACGCTGGCAGCAAGGAGTGCTCGCCGTGCGGCCGGCTCGAAGCGACCGATGCGCGCTTGCAGCATCGCCAGCACCGTCGCTGGATGATCTTCGTTCTTGCCTTCGGCGGCGCTGCGGATGAGCTCTTCCAGGAACAGCGCGTTGCCGCCCGAGCGCTCCACCAGCCGCGCGGATTCTTGTGGGTCGACCTGCCTGCCAAGGACGTGCAGGACGAGCTGCTCGCCCGCCTTCTTGCTGAGCCCCTTTAGCGGGAGGTTCTGCGGACGATGCGCCTGCCAAATGCCCTGGAACGTGTCGTACAGCTCTGGACGCGCCAGCGCGAGCAGCAGTAGCGGCGCCGCGCGAAGCTCACGCAGGACGTCATCGAGCAGCGAGATGCTGAGCGCATCGGCCCACTGCAGATCATCCAGCAGGAGGAGCACTGGGCCCGCACCGCACTCTGCGCGCATCCAGTCCAGGAACGCTTGCCGCATCTGGTCGCGCAGGATTCGAGCGTTCTGGCGTGCGGCGATCAGCATGGCCTGCCCCGCGTCGGGAAATGGCACTCCGCACAGCTCTCCGAGGAACAGCGAGCAGCGTTCCTGTTCATCCGCTGGCACGTGCTCGGCAATCCGCGCCCGTAGGCGGGTCTGTTTGTTCGCCAACGGTTCGCCGTCCAAGATGCCGCACAGGCGCCTTACCAGCTGCCCCAGGATCCCGTAGGCAGCCCCCGCAGACATCAACTCACCGCGGCCTTCCATCAGCTTGACTGGGGTGCCACGCAGCTGGATCCGGCGGAGGAACTCGTGCCGCAGGCGTGACTTCCCGACGCCAGGAGGCGCCGTCACCAGGATCACCCGGCACTCGGCTTCTTCGATGCAGCCGTGGAGCTGGGCATCCAGAATGCCCAGCTCTGCCTCCCGCCCTACGCAGGGAGTCGGTCGGCCCAGCAGCCGCCGGCCATCGTCGGCAGGCGCCTCCTCGGTCAACAGCACCGTGCCCCCCGGCAGCGGGGTCTGCGTAAAGCGCCCCGCGAGAAGCTGCGCCGAGAGCGGATCCATGAACACGCCGCTGGCCGCCCGCGCGCCTTGGGACCAAGAGGCGGTCTTGAGCGAGCGCGATGCCAGATCCACCACTTCGCCGACGGCGGTACGGCCCCGGATGGTTCCACGTCCCGTAGCGATGGAGACTGCGGCGGCTGGCCACCGATTCCGAATGAGCAACGCGGCGCGCGCCGACACGGCGGCCTGATCGGTCGCGCTGCCGATCGAAGGGATGGTAACGACCAGAGATCCGTTGGCCAGAAAGTCTGCGGCGACGCCAAGAACGGACAGCGCCAGAAGGAGCTCCTGGCGCTCGTCGGGAGGCAGCAGATCGGTCGGCCGCAGCGTGGCGTCGGTCGCCACATCCCCTTCGGGCGCAGCCGCCAGGACCACGCTAAGGAGGCTCTGATCCTGCTCTGCGAACGTTGGCTGCGTTGGCTGCGGCCCCGCAAGCGTGAGGGCCGGCTCCGGCTCTTGGACCCCACCCAGGGACGCAAGCGCATCACGCAGAGCCGCAGCATCCGCGATACGCTGTACCGGCTCTTTGCGCAGCATGCGCGCCAGCAGATCCGTGAGAGCGGAGGGCAGTCCAGGGCGCTGCTGCTCAACCGGAACGGGTTCATCGAAGAGGACGCGGACAAGCACGGCGGCGACATGATCCGCGACGAACGGAGGCACTCCGGTCAGACACTCATACAAGATGCAGCCCAGCGAGAAGATGTCTGCCGCCGGCGACAGATCCCGTACCCCACGCGCCTGCTCCGGAGCCATGTACTCCGGCGTCCCCTGCAAGAACAAAATGCACTCCCCGTCGGTGACCGGAGTTGTCAGGGGGCCCGTTTTTGGGGTGCGAGGTGTTGTCAGAAGGGCCCGAAATGTGGCCGGATTGGCTGCCCTTGGCGGAGCCTCTCGCATGCGCTGCGCACGCCGATCGCATGACGTGGGGGGCGGGGGTGAGAGGATTGGGGGATGGGGTTTTGTGTCGCTGTGGTGGCGAGGCTTAGGCGGCAATCGCTGGGGGAGTAACAACACGAGGACAAGGGGGCGGCGCATCGTGGCGCCTCACTGTCTGCGCTTTCTGTCGGGGGGAGCGGCAGGGCTGGGGCTTGTGGGCGGTGTGGGTGTGTCTGGTAGGTCCGCGAAGGGCTCGCCACCCTCGGGGCGCTGGGATGGCTCGCGAATGTGAAGCTGTCCAGTGAGCGGCACAGCGTCGAGGCGGACGTTTAGCGAGCCGTCGCGGTTTACGAACGCCAGCCCGATCCGCAGCCAGTGCTTTTTCGGACCGCGCTCGACGACGGCGTAAACGACTTTCCAAGTGACGCTAGGCGGCATCGCGCGCCCTCCCGACCCTGCCGCGCGACTCGCAGAGCGCGACGATCTCTGCCTGCATCGCAGGCGTGATCTCATCGGTGTTGCGCTTCTCTAAGACGGCGATGGTTGCCCAGTAACCTGTGCCGTTCTCCTCGCAGGCCAGGCAAACGCACTCGGTCGTGTGTCGCGATGTGTCGACGGTCGCGGTCATGGCTGGCCCCCATCTGCAGTCGCCCACAGGAACAGCAGGGCCAGCGCGGAAGCGGCCAACATGCCCAGCACGGCAACGGAAGGCATTGACAGTCGCCCCGCGGCAAACAGCCCGGCCAACACGACGGCAAGCCAGACGAATGCTAGGCCACCAGCGATGGC
>JAYRFD010000115.1:0-3476 GCA_041908565.1 Polyangia bacterium
CGTTCGGCTGTTTCATCGGACGACGCGCGCGGTGGTGCTGACCGAGGCGGGACTGAACCTTGTGCCCTATGTCGACCGGGCCCTCGCCGCTGTAGAGGACTGCCGGCGCGTGGGTCGCGGAGAGCTGGGTCCGGCGCCGATGGATCTGGTGCTGGGGACTCGGCACGAGCTTGGGCTGTCGTATATCGTGCCGCTGATCGACAGCTTGGAGCGCCAGCAGCCCGGGCTGACCCTGCATCTGTACTTTGGCTCAGGGCCTGATCTGGTCATGCGAGTGCGCAGCCTGGCCATCGACTGCGCCGTGACGTCGTCCCGCATCACCGATCCCAAGCTGGACGACCTACGTCTTCACGACGAGCGCTACAGCTTTGTCGGCAGCCCCGCGCTTCTGCGCCGGCAGCCGCTGCGCAGCGGTCGGGACGCCCGCCACCACACCCTGTTCGACGTCACCGAGGAGCTTCCGCTGTTTCGTTACCTGCGCGACGCTCCCGGTGGCATCGACAGCCGAGATTTTTCACGCGTCATCCGGCTTGGCACGATCGCCGCCATCCGCCAGCAGGTCCTGCGGGGCCGCGGCGTCGCCGTCTTGCCCGAGTACTTCATCGCCCGCGATCTGCAGGCCGGGCGACTTGTCGTGCTGCTGCCCCGAGTGCGCCCCATCGCCGACTTCTTTCGCCTGATCTTTCGGGTCGATGATCCGCGCCGCGGCGTGTACTCAAACCTCGCCGAGTTTTTTCGCGCGCGCGCACTGCGCTAGACACTGCGCGGCCCCGGCACCCAAGCCTCCTCCGCCGGCGTGGGGAGCGAGGGCCCGACACCCCGCGGACGCAGCCCACCGGCGATGCCAGCTGCGATACACTGGGACGCAGTGTGTGGATCGACCTTGACGCTGTCGGTGGGAACGCCCCAGGTCGAAAAGCCCGCGAAGCCACCACCGGTCCGCCAGCGGACCGCGCGGCCGGCACGCCGCATCGCGATACCGCAAGCTTCCCGGGGGGGCAAGCCGATCGAGGTCGGGGCCAAGCAGGCCAAGAACTCTGCATAACGACTTGAGCATCTCAATGATCCGTGACGAGCCCGTCGGTGTCCTGGTCCGGTCGGGTTCCCATGTTCGCAGCACTGGAGTGGAGCATGCAGTTAACCAAGATCGAGCGCTACATGAGTGCTTTGTGGCAGACCGGCACGGCGCCGTACGAAGGATTCTTGGGGGCCTACAACCTGGGCGTGTGGGGCGTCTCGGTGTCGGGCAAGCCACCGCTAGAGCAAGGGCTCTTGGTCTCGGGCAATGTCCTCACACGAATGCCGCAGTGGACCATGGCGACGGTGCGCAACCCGCGGGCGGAAAACTACGTCAAGTGGTACGACACGCCCGCCATCTGGGGCTTTGGCGATGAATCGCTGGGCATGAGCAAGGGACTCCATACCTCGGTCATGCATGCCTGCGGAGTGCTGGGCATCAATCCCGATGGCGGGCTGGATAACTCAGAGGTCTCGCGCATCCGCGCCTATCTGCGACAGCACTTTGGCCTCAACTGGAACGGCGTTCTGGGGGGCGATGAAGATCCGTTTTCCCAGATCGCCACGACGTCGGAAATCCAGTGGAAGATGGATCAGGTCGGCGCCTGGACCAAGCTGGTCAGTCGCTGGAAAGCGGTCATCGCCCAGTCGCGCCAGCTTGTCGATATCACGTCACTTAGCGCGCCGGTGACGGGCAGCGAAGCGCAGGTCGGGATCTGCCAGGGCATCGCGGACTGTCTGAAGCGCTGGATCATCGCCGCGCGACGGAACCCCGGCGCCGCGCCCCTTCTGATGATCCGCCTGATGTTCGGGATGAGCGCCACCAAGATCCCGAAGAACCCGACGAACTGGAACGAGTTTTACAACGAGCTTCAGAACACCCTACGACCGCTGCGCGCGCACATCGCTCGCTTGGTGCAGGACGGAGCCCCGTCGCCGGTCGTGCTGTATGGATCGGACATGGGGCGCAAGCCGGCCAACTTCAACCACTCGAAGATCGTCGCGGGCGATGGCCAGTATGCCGTGGTCGGCGGGCACAATATGTGCGAAGAGGTCAGCTCGAATCGCGCGCCGGTCATTCACGACATCACCTGCGAGGTCACCGGCCCCGGGGCACGCACCGCGAACGCCTTTGCCTGCAGCCTGTGGCTGAAAGCCGCCGAGAGCGGCCGCCTGTGGATTCACCGCTTCAACTGGCAAAAGAACGCCTTCGAGGATCTGTCCACCGAGGCGACCAAGCTGTGGGCCCCCAAGAATTATTGGTATTACGAGCTGGGTGATCAGAAAGAAGTCGCCGGCGTACTGCGAAATCAATATTGGTATTATCCCATGGAAACACTGCCGACCTCGCCAGAGCTGGACCCGCCCGCCGGATCCGTGCCGGCCGCCGCGGTGATGGGCATTGGCCGCTGGGGCGATACCAAGGTCTTCGGCGTAGACTGCACGGGGGGTCTAAAATTAAACACAGCGATTCCGCCGCAGCATGCCAGCCACTATGCCAGCGATATTCTAAAGCGGCATATGATCAACGACCCCAAGAACACCATCATTCGTATGTCGCAGCAGGATCTGGTCAACGCCGGCAAGTTCGGCGGCATGCAGGCCAGCAAGCACACGATCTGCGAAATGCTGGGCAAGCGCTTGCTGAAGACCCCGCGTGGGACGGCGATCCAGGTCGTGGTCTCGTCCCGCTTCACGCAGAACTCAGAAGGCCTGGCTTACAGCTATGGCGACGGCCCGCGCGAGGCGGCCGAGCGCATTTCAGATACCGTGGTCGGCGTCGAGCAGCAGTCTTCGCCGATCGAAGACCTGCCCGACCGTCTGCAGATCCTGGCCTTGGATGCGGATCCCGGATCGGCCCCGACGCATGCGATCCTCCAGCGCCGCGATCCAAGCTTCTGCACGGTGGCCCCGCTGGCGTTCTGCGAAGCGCGCGGCACCAGCCGCAACCGCGGCAGCTATGTCTGGCCTGATGCCAAATACGTCAATTCCATGATGGGCGGTCTATATGCCAATGGCCGCTACTGGAACGATGACGACGGCGAAGAACTGAAGTTCGGACCAGGCAATCACGCCAAGGTCATGTGTGTATCTGAAGGAGAAGACGACTCGACCGCTTTGGTGATGATTGGCTCGGACAATATGTACCCTTCACCCCTATCCGAGTTTAATTTTGTCATCGAAGGGGCCGAAGCCATTCGCGCATTCCGTCGGCAATACTGGGATCGTCTGTGGGGATATAGCGCGCGGCTTGGATTCACCGTTGGAAGCGATGGCACCGTCACATAAAAGCGGCCCGCGCCCTGGGCCCTGCGCCGCCGATGCGCGACGCCGGGGCCGGTCCGTGCATCAAGGCTTCCACTGGTTGCTCATCACGCTGCCCCAGTCGTCCTTGGTCACCGCCGTCGGTCGTTCGCCCAGCCAAGCCGCCGCCCGTTCCTTGGCTGCGTTCTGCAGCA
>JAYRFD010000116.1:0-1523 GCA_041908565.1 Polyangia bacterium
GTGTCCAGGCCGTGCCGTTCCACTGCTCGACGGCGCCAAACTGAGCAACCGCAAACACATTGTTGGGTCCCGATCCCCAGACGTCGTTGTACGTGCTCAGCGTCGCCGGCACGCGAGTCCAGCCGCTGCCGCTGTCATCCCAGTGCAGCATCGCCGTATTGGCGCCGACCGCCCAGACATCCTGTGGGCTGCTGCCCCAGATCGCTCGAAGATCGACGCCCGGAAGCTGACACAGCAGGGCGGGTAGCGTCTTCATGTTCACCTGCACGCTCGTCGGTCGCAGCCCGCCCGGTGAAAACGGAAACTGCACGGTCCCCTCGGCCAGCTTGCATTCGGGGCTGACGAAGCCGGTCAGGCTTAGGCCGACGTTGCCGCCCTGCCCCATCGGCAAGTTGACGACGAACTGCGACAGCGTGCGACTGACGGTCTGCGGCATCCCCAGCGGCTGGCCGTCTACGGTCGCGGTGATCTGCAGGTTGCGGATCTCGGGGTCCAAGCCGATCACCGAAACGACGATGTCGTCGTTCGAGCAGCCAACAAGCCCCACACCGCCGAAGCCGATCAGTGCAGCGGTCAGCCCCGTCTGTCGCAGCCAACCTCGCCTACTCGCCTGCGCACCCATGATCGTCTCCTTGCAGTCCACTCAGAAGGCCAGCGTCAGCCCAAAGCGAATGCGCTCGGCCTCTTCTTCCGACGGAGTCCGCGGCCACGTCCCCACCACCACCCCCGCCACCACGCCCCCCACAACCACCCCACCGACCAGCGTCCAAAACCACCACTTCTTGTAAATCGGCTTTTCGGCGGGTGGGGGTGGGGGCTGCGCTTGGGGTTGGCTGGCTTGCAGCTTGGCAAGCTGGGCTTCGGCGATGAAGCGGCGGACGACTTCTTGTTCTTGCGGCGGAGCCGAGGCGCGCGCGGTGGCTTGGTACTGCTGAAACGCGGCGACGGCATCGTCGTAGCGACCCAGGCGGTGCAGAGATCGCCCGATGTTGATCTGCAGGCGCGGATCGGGCACGCGGGCATAGGCGGCCTCGAAGACGGACAGAGCTTCGGCGTACTGGCCAGACTCGGCGAGCTTGCTGGCGCGGTTTAGCTCTTTCCAGCAGGCGGCATCTTGCTCGCAGCTTGGCGGACGATCGGCATGCGCTTGGGGCACGAAGTGCAGAGCCAGCCAGCACAGCAGCACAACCGACACCGCAGCGCGTCGAACCCCCGTGCGCTCGCTGCCAGTCCGCTCGCTGCCAGGGCGCCTACTGGATAATCGGGAAGGATTTCTTGGTCCCAAGGCTCTTGGATCCTTTGCTCGCGACTGGACGCCGCTTCGAGGCGGACGACGCGCTGGGTTTGCTGACGGCGGGCTTGGCGGTGCTGGCGGACTTGGTCTTCGGCTCGCTCGGCGTCGGCTTGGGTGCAGGGTTTGCAGCGACCGGGGGCGGGCTGACGCCTGCTGCCTTGGGTGGACCCGCCGACGCTGCAGTCCGATCGACTGCGGCAGACGATGCGCGAGCCCCAGACGTTCCCGA
>JAYRFD010000117.1:0-4959 GCA_041908565.1 Polyangia bacterium
ATCGGCGACGACCAGTGTGATGTGGTGGAAACCACCGATCCTCAGACGATGAAGCCGACCAAGGCGATTGTGGTGCGCATCGGCATGGGCGCCAACGGCACCACCGGCGGCACCATTGCTCCGACGGATATGCCGATCGTCGTCAAGTACCGCACCAAGGTGAAGGACGATGCCCCGCCGGGCGACATCCCGGTGCGCAGCACCACCGAGACCAAGCCACCAGGCGGCAACGTGGCGACCGGCTTCCCCTCGTGCAGCCCGACGGCGCCTTGTTCGCCGACCATCATCACGATTCCGCCGTGCGCATCGGCCATCGACTGCGGCATGAGCAAGCCGTACTGCGACACGACGGGCACCAGCGGCACCGCGCAGAAGGGCCAGTGCACGGATCGCTGCAAGGCCAACGCGGACTGCGTGGGTTTCTTGGGCGGCGAGGTCTGTGACACCGCTCGCGGTGCCTGCGTGCAGTGCACCAACGGCGCCAGCAATGCATGTACGTCCGATGGCTTGGGCAAGTCCTGTCTGCCGACGGGCAAGTGCGGCTGCAGTTCCGATGCGGACTGTGGCGGTCGCACCTGCAGCATGAACAAGTGCCCTGCTCCGGCCAGCGATCTGTTCGTCGAGATCCTGCAGAAGCCAGATGTGGTCGCACCGGATATGCCGGTCAAGTACCAGGTGGACGTCGGCAACCGCGGCCCGGCTCGCGATCCTGGACCGGTGCGCGTCACCTTCGAGGTCCCGCAGCAGAGCGGCGGCTACATCGACCTGATCGAGCCAGGTCCCGGTTGGCGCTGCACTGTGCAGGGCCGCAGCGTGTCCTGCGTCCACCCCAGCCCAATCCCGGCCAACGAGCGCGGGACGGCGGTGACCGTGACCGTCAAGCCGTATGACCCGGCAAACCCCGCGGACCCCAACCATCCGCAGAATGCCAAGCGCCAGGATCCTCCGACGGTTCAGGTGCGCGCGACAGCGACGTCTGATGGCTCGCAGGATCCCAACCCGGGCGACAACACCGCCTATCGCCTGACCCTGTTTGGCGACGGCCTGTATCGCGTCGCTGGTGGTGGATCGGGCTGCGCCATGGGACAGGAAGCCAGCCAATCGTCGCTGTGGGGCTTGGCCGCGGCTGCTGCGGTCCTGCTTTTGGCCGTTTCTCGAACCCGACGCCGCGCTGACTCGCGCGCGCTGTAAGCGATCGCTGCAACACCGGGGCTTTGTAGCCACGCGATCTGCTCTTGCGACCTCAGAGATGGAGGACTTCTGTGTCGAAGCATTTTTCCAGGTTTCTTGTCCCGGTGATGCTCGGGTGTCAGCTGGCATCGCTGCCAGCGTTTGCGCAGAGTGCGCCGAACCAAGGCTTTCAGCTCAATCGCTATGAGCCGACGGCCGCCGGCGAGTGGTCGTTTGCGGTCGACCATCCCTGGTATTCGTCGACGCGCAGCTTTGCGGCGGGCCTGACGTTTAACTACGCGCACAAGCCACTGGTCTTCGGGTACGAACGCAACGGCTTCAACGAAGTGCGTTCGATCTACGACCACCAGTTCATCGCGCACATCGATCTGGCCGGATCGTTTCTGGATCGCGTCCTGATCACGGCGTCGCTGCCGGTCGTCCTGGCCAACCAGGGTACGGTGGTCAACGACGGAGTCAGCGTCGGCGATCCACGCGTCGGCGCGATGTTCCGTCTGTACGGCCAGCCGTACCAGAGCGTGTTTTCGGTCAGCTTGGGCGCGACGGTCTGGATTCCACTTGGGGCCATGACGGGCTCGCTGCCGGCGGCATCGACCGATCGCGGCGCGCGCTTGGTTCTGCCCAAGGTGGTCGTCGGTGGCGTGTGGAACAAGCTGCTGTGGTCCGGCAGCTTGGGCTTCATGTACCGATCCGAAGCGGTGGTCGCGGATAGCTCGCTGCCGCCTGATCTTCGGGGTGCCATCGTCGGTGGCGCTTCGTCCGAGATCCAGTTTGGTGCGGCGGCTTCGTATTACGACGCGGTTCGTCGCTTTGCCATCGGGCCCGAGCTTTTGGTCGCCGGCGCCGTGCTGGGCAAGGACAGCTTCTCGAAGTTTGGCACCAGCGTCGAAGCGATGATCGGCGGCCACTACAACATCGCCAAGATGATCCAGGTGGGCCTGGCCTTGGGCGGTGGCTTTGTCCGTCAGGCCGGCACGCCCGACTTCCGCGGCCTTTTGCGTGTGGCCTATGCCCCGCTGCGCGATACGGCCAAGGACACCGACGGCGACGGCATCCTGGATCGCGATGATGCCTGCCCGAACGAGCGCGGCATCCGCACCGGTGATCCCGCCACGCATGGCTGTCCTCCGGCTGCCGATCGCGATCGCGATGGCGTGCTGGATGCGGTCGACATCTGCCCCGACATGCACAAGGGCCCGTATCCCGATCCGGCGCGGACCGGCTGTCCGATGGGCGATCGCGACCACGACGGCATCTACGACCGTGACGACATCTGTCCGGATACGCACCTGGGCCCGAACCCGGATCCAATGCGCCTTGGCTGCCCGCTGGGTGATCGCGATGGCGACGGAGTGCTGGACAACCAAGACGTGTGCCCGGATCAGCACCAGGGCGACATGCCAGACGCCAAGCGTCGCGGCTGCCCGGCAGGAGATCTGGACCAGGACGGCGTGCGCGATCCGCAGGATCTGTGCCCGACGGTTCCGGCGGGTCTGATGCCCGATCCAGCACGCATCGGCTGCCCGCTGCCCGACCGCGACAAGGACGGCATTGCCGACAACGTCGATGCTTGCCCGGACAAGCCCGGCTCGCCCAGCACCGATCCCAAGAAGCACGGCTGCCCCGGCGGCTTGGCGGTCATCGAAGGGGGCACGGTCAAGATCCTCAAGCCTGTGTTCTTCGCGTTCGATAAGGATGTGATCCTGACGCAGAGCTTCCCGACGCTGCAGGCCGTGGCCGAGGTGCTCAAGGCGGTGCCCAGCATCCAGAAGCTGCGCGTGGAAGGCCACACGGACGCGCAAGGCAACCGGCTGTACAACATCGACCTGTCGGATCGACGCGCCAAGAGCGTCATGCGCTGGCTGGTGGAAAATGGCATCGACGCCGGGCGCTTGTCGGCCCAGGGCTACGGTCCGGATCGCCCGATCGCGACCAACAAGACCGTCGTGGGGCGCGCCAAGAACCGCCGCGTCATCTTCACCATCCTGCAAGGCACGGGCGCCACGTCAGAGCCGGTCAAGTAGCGACCGATAGCGAGGCCGCCCTCCTGGCCTCGCCCCGCCTTCGCGCCGTCAATTCCCCCTTCCGTTCCCCCAACAACTGAACAGATCGTGCTGGCCCTGCCGCGCTTCATCGCGCTTGTGCGGCTGATTTCGCGCTGGCGTCAGCGACCGCGGCGAGTACCATGCCCGCGATGTTGCGAGCGCTTCTTTGTGGGATCGTGCTGTTTGCCTGGGCCTGTGCCGCACCGGCCAAGCAGGTTGCGGGGGATGCCAATCCAGCGACGGTGGCTGGGCAAGCGGGTGGAGCATCAAGTGGTTCGGTCGGCTCGGCTGCGGCGACCCCGTCTGGCGGTCCGCGCGGCGTGATCCTGTGGTCGGCGCAGGCCCGCGGTGGCGGATCGACCGAGCTTCGGCAAGCGCTGGCAGCGACGCTGGTCGATCCCGATGCCGGTCCGCTGGCTGCGGCGCTGACCACGCTGACCGCGGCGAAAAAGGCGCTTGCCGACCTGCGCTGCGCCGAGGTCCTGACGCCCGTGGCTCAGTCGATTGAGCACCTGCTTTCCGATCACCGCCTGGCCGATACGCGACCGCTTTTGGGCGAGCTATACAGCGTGCTTCTGCAGTGCGCCGATCGCTTGAATCAAGGGACGGTGGCGCGGCGAGCCAGCGATGCGCTGTTCGCCCTGCAGGCTCCCGTGCCTCCCGATGTCGCGCTGGTGTTGGCTCGGCACCAGACGCCGCGACGCTATGGTCCGCCGCTGCCGCCCGTGCGCGTCGAGACTGATCCGCCGGGCGCACAGGTCTATCGCAACCTGCTGCCCGTCGGACCGACGCCCGCCTGGGTCGAAGGCGGCGAGGCACCGGCCCCAACCTACGATCCGACGGTTCCAGCCAGCCCCACGGACTTCATCGACGTCGAGCTTCCGGGCTATCGCAAGCTGCGCCGCACCCTGCCGGTACGTGGCGAGCTGGTCTTGGCCCTGCGTCCGGAAGATCGGCCCGCGATCCTCTTGGAACAGGCCGCCTTGCTTGAGCCTGGCAGCGACGCACAAGCGGCCGTTCTGCGTGTGCTGGCGGAAGTTGTCCTGGCTGGTAAGACGCCTTCGCCGCTGCGTCAGATCGTCATCGTCTGGCCCAAGGAACGATCCGGCAGCGCGGTGTCTGGCGAAGCGCTTTTGGCTCGCGTCTATGACCTGGATCGTCGCGCGTGGTTGGCCCCAACCGCCGAAGTGGGCGCCGGTCCGGCGAACGGTCAAGCACAAGCGCTGACCGCCTTGCTGCGTGGTCCAGATGGGTCGACCCCGCCCGGTGTGGCTTCCGCTTTGGCGGCCGGTGGTGCCAAGCCAGCGACGGGAAAAGACGCCAGCAGCAGCAAAGAGGCGCCCAAGAAGAAGGGCCTGTTTGGCAACACCAAGTGGTACACCTGGGTCGTCGCAGGCGGTGTCGTGGCGCTGATCGCGGGCCTGCTGATCGCCGAAAAAGCCAGCCCGGAAAAAGTCACGATCTCCGCCACGCGCTAGGCGCAGCAAGGCAGACAGACACCATGGCCACGCGACCCCTGTGCGGCGTCTTCGTCGGTGGACAGAGCCGACGCATGGGCGGGCATCCCAAGGGCCTGCTGCCGGCGCCTGCGACGACGGGCTCTCCCGATGGCGCGGGGCGGGTGACGTTGGTCGCTCGCCTGGTCGAGCTGGCCCAGGCACACGGGCTGAAGGTGGTGCTGGTCGGGCAGAATCCGGACTACGCGACGCGATCGCTGCCGATG
>JAYRFD010000118.1:0-1504 GCA_041908565.1 Polyangia bacterium
GATGGCGTTGGCACCGCCCGCCAGAGCCATGTCGCAGTCGCCTTGCCGCAGGCTTTGACAGGCCAGGTGGACTGCCACCAGCGACGATGAACACGCGGTATCCACCGTCAGGCTGGGGCCCTGCAAGCCCAGCTGATACGACACGCGTCCGGCCGCCGTGCTGAACGCGGTTCCAGTGCCGGCGTAGGTCTGTTGTCCGGCGCCGAGGGCCGAAAGCAGCTTCTGGTAGTCGCTGTTGCACAGCCCCACGAACACGCCGGTCGCACTGCCAAACAGCCGGGGCAATGCCAGCCCCGCATCGGCGACTGCCTCGACCGAAAGCTCCAGCAGCAGACGCTGCTGCGGATCCAACAGCCGGGCTTCTTTGGGCGCGATGCCGAAGAAGTCCGCGTCAAAGCCCTCAAGCAGCGACGATGGCAGCAGGGCTGCGAAGCGAGGCAGCGGGGCGCTGGGCTCGGCGCCGACCAAGCGCTCGGATGGAATGCGGGTCACGGCGTCAACGCCCCGACACAGCGCAGCGAAGAAGGCCTGCGGAGTATCCCCACCACCGGGAAAACGACAGGCCATGCCGATGATGGCGATGGGCTCGTGGCGGGCGGCTTCCAGGCTCTGGATGCGCTCGCGTGCGCGTCGCAAGGACAGCAGAGCGCGCTGCAGAGCAGGAACGTCGGCTTCGTGGCTGGCCGCCGTTGGCAAGGGCGCGGGCGGAGCGTCGTTTCGCAGGGTCATAGCAGGTCCTCAAGGGCGGCTAGCTCGGCTTCAAGCGCGGCCTCGGCTTCTGTCCGGCTGATCCCGGTGGGCAGGGCTTCGTCGACCGGACTGACGAGGGCGTCGGAAGGAGATGGCGACGCATCGGGCGGCACGTCCTGCGGACGCGGTGGCGGGGGGCGACCGACGTCCGGCGGGGGCGCGGCGGACCACAACGAACCGGCCAGCTCGTGGGTCAGCGACTGCAGGTCGGGAAAGGTATACAAAACCGTCGCTGACAGGCGCAGGCCCAGGCTGGCTTCCAGGCGGTTGCGCAGCTCTAGGCTCAGCAAGGAATCGATTCCCAGGCTGGCAAAGGGCGTCCGTCGGCCGATCTGGGCCGCAGGCATGCGCAGCACGCGCCCGGCTTGTTCGGCGATGTGCTGCAGCAGGCGTTCCAGTCTTTCGCTGACGGGAAGATCCGCCAGTTCGTCGCGCAGGGTTGCGGACGCAGAGCCCGTCTGGGCGGCCCGGGACTGGGCGATGCGCTGCAGATCGGCGTAGTACGGCAGCGTCGCCGCGACAGGGTTTGATTCCAGCCACTGTCGCGGCACCAGGCGCAGGACCGCGACGTGCGGTGGAGGACGGCGCAGTAGCTGCATCAGCGCGGCAGTGCCCTCGTCCGCCGACAGGCCAAGGACGCCACGGCTGGCCAGGCGCGCGCCGCGCTGCGCCTGGGCCGCAGCCAGACCGATATCGGCGAAGGCGCCCCACTGAATGCTGAGGGCGGGTAGGCCTTCGGCACGACGTGACTGAC
>JAYRFD010000119.1:0-1548 GCA_041908565.1 Polyangia bacterium
CGGCGCGCCCGCGCCGGGCGGCACGCGGCATTCGTAGATCTGCACGCCGGTCGCCGACAGGCGCAGCCATTCGCGATGTCCCGGGCCGGGGTCCAGCACGGTCACCGACGCGCCCCGTTTCCGCAGAGCCCGCGCAGCCGTTAGACCAAAGACACCAGCGCCGACCACAAGAACGGTCGCGGACGGGTTACTGACGCGCATGGGGCGGCAGCATCGCGCGGTCGGCGGCAGATCGCAAGGCTTGAAGTGCGCAGCACCGGCGCGGTATGGGTTGCGCGCCTTTGCAACTCAGCCGAGGGGACTCCCATGACGCTCGCTCGTTCCTCGCCGAACTCTGACTTGGACTTGGCCGCATCGTCGATCGCGATGGACTGCCAGCACGCGACGGTCGCGTATTCACCCAGCGAGATCGCGCATCGCTACGGCAAAAACGTCCACATTCTGCGCGATCCACTGGCCTTGGCCATGCTTGGCAAGCTCTGTCAGAAAGGCGTTGTGCAGCCGGAAGTGAACCGCCTGCTGGTCGAGCTATACCGCGTGCTGGCCCACGCCGTCATCGCCGCCGAGTTTCCGCGTCAGCAGACGACGGTCGCCACCCGCATGATCGACGTCGTGCCGCAGGGGCTGTGGAAGGGAGAGCTGACCTCGGAAAAGACCTCGGCGGTCGTCGTTGCGCTGGCTCGCGCGGGGCTTCTGCCGTCGCAGGTTATCTATGACTTCCTGAACCAAGTGCTCGATCCCGCCGGTGTTCGCCAAGATCACCTGGCCTTGGGACGCACCATCGACACCGAAGGTCACGTCACCGGAGCCGGCCTGTACGCGTCCAAGATCGGCGGCACGGTCGGCGGCGCGATGATGCTGATTCCCGATCCGATGGGTGCCACCGGATCGACGGTCAGTCGCGTCTTGAATCACTACGCCAAGGAAGTGCAGGGCACGCCGCGCAAGGTCTTGGCAGTGCACTTGATCGTCACGCCGGAATACCTGCGCCATGTGACCGCGCATCATCCAGAGGTCATCGTTTACGCCCTGCGCTTGGATCGCGGCCTGTCTGATCCCGATGTGTTGGCGACGGTGCCAGGCACTCATCCCGATCGCGAGCGCGGCCTGACCGACCACGACTACATCGTTCCTGGCGGCGGTGGCCTGGGCGAAGTCATCAACAATTCGTTTGTGTAAAAGGACCCCATGGCCCACGCAGAGTCGTCCAAGACCCCGCAGCTGATCACGCTGTTTTCCCCCGCGCAGATCGCCACGCGAATCGCTGAACTAGGCGAGCAGATCGCTCGCGACTACGACGGCAAAGACATCCTGCTTTTGGGTGTGCTCAAGGGCAGCTTTGTGTTCTTTGCGGATCTGGCCCGGCAGATCTTTTCGGCGCAGCAGCGGCTGGGCCTGCGCGTCGGTACGGTCAGCACGGAATTCCTGGCCGTGCAGAGCTACGGCGATGCGACGACGACATCGGGCGTGGTGCAGATCACGGCCGATCTGACGCGGCCAGTGGAAGGACGCCACCTGCTGATTGTCGAAGACATCGTCGACACCGGC
>JAYRFD010000120.1:0-2641 GCA_041908565.1 Polyangia bacterium
GCTGGGCGTCGACTTCTTGGCGCTGTCGTTCGTGCGGTCGCCGGCCGATGTGCACATGGCGCGCGATGCGATTGCCTGGGCGCGGGCCGAGATCCCCGAAGCGCAGCGGCGCGCTCCGACGCTGATCATCTCGAAGATCGAAAAGCCGGAAGCTGTCGATCACCTGGCCGAGATCATCGATGCATCGGACGGCATCATGGTGGCGCGCGGCGATCTGGGCGTCGAGCTAGGTCCCGAAAAAGTGCCGCTGGTGCAGAAGACCTCCATCCAGATGGCCAACGCGCAGGGCAAGCTGGTCATCACCGCGACGCAGATGCTGGAATCGATGACCAGCACGCCGCGCCCGACGCGCGCCGAAGCCAGCGATGTCGCCAACGCCATCTTTGACTCGACCGATGCGGTCATGCTGTCGGGGGAAACGGCGTCCGGCAAGTATCCCCTTTTGGCCGTGCGCACGATGGATCGCATCATTCGCGAGGTCGAAGCCAGCGAGCGCTTCCACCGTCTGACCGCGCAGCAGGCCTGGCCGATGATTCGCGTGACCGCCAACGCCGTCGCCCATGCCGCCGTCGTCGCGTCTCGCTTGGTCGAAGCGCCGGCGATCGTTGCGATCAGCGATTCCGGAGGCTGCGCGCGGCTGCTGTCGGAATATCGACCGGCCGCCGCCATCATCGGCATGACCCGCAGCACGGATGTGTACAACCAGCTTGCCGGTTACTGGGGTGTGCTGCCCATGATGGCGCCCGAGGCGGACAGTGAAGCCGTGCTGATCGGCCAGACGCTGAACATGCTTCGCGATCGTGGCTTGGCTCGATCCGGTCAGCCCGTCATCCTGACCATGGCCATTCCGTTCCGCAGCGGTCGATCGACCAACACCATGCAGATTCACGTCGTTCCGTAGCTGCAAAGTGCTGGTGTGACTGCGGCCTGAAGCGGCTGCCGGTCTGGCGGATGCGTGCTGCTAAGCGGTTCCGATGTTGCTGATCGCTGCGGAAGTTTGGCGAGTGCGGCTGGATCGCTGCGGGGCCGGTATGGCATCCAGCAGGGCACCGCTAAGGCCAAACGCGCGCACGGCTTCAGCGACGACTGCGGCGCGCTGTTCCTCGCTTAACGGCAGCGCATCCAGGCGCTGACGAAACTCCTTTTTGAACGCTGGGACATCCGGAATCTGCGGAAAGTCGTAGTACGAAAGTCCGCCCGTCCCATCCAGACCCAGCGCCATGCCGGCCATCCGCTTTAGGATTTGTCCGCCGGACAGATCGCCCAGATAGCGCGTGTAGCAGTGCGCGACCAGAAGTTCTGGGCTGTGGTCCGTGATGTGGCGCAGGTGCTCGGCATACAGCAGGGCGTTGTGCGACATCGGCAGCATGCGCCACGATCGGCGGCCCGGTCGTGCCGCCAGAAAGTCCAGATCGGCGGCCAGCGCGTCCTTGCGAAACAGCGTCGGCAAGACCAAGGGAGCGACCGCTGGATGATGACGCTGCGCCTGCAGCCCCGACTCCAGCGCGCCGTAGACGTAATAGAGATCGACCAGCAAACGCTGATAGCTGTCGCGATTCAAGACCCCGTGCAGGAAGCTGCGCACGAAGGCCAATCGCTCGATCCAGCGATGGGCCCGCCGGGTTCCGTCTTTCATGCGCTGCGCCAAGCCCGGTGTCGACCGAGCAACCTCTGCCTGACTCATGCCATCCCCCAACTGGTCTGTGGTCTGGGCTGCGTATGCAGCAGAAAACAGACTCCGATTTAGATTCCTTCGGGCTCACTTGTTCTGGCGGGTGGATCAAAAAGGAATCCGTTCAGATACCGGGCCGCGAATTCCGCACCGAAGATCGCCGACAGCGCGTTGTGCTCCTTGCGGTTGCTCTGTTCGGCCAGCATCCAGCGACGGACTCGGTCTAGCTCGGCCTGCAACCTGGGCGATTCCGTCCCTGCCCCCTGCGCGCGGCACTCTGCCTGCTTGCGCAGCCAAAGATCGGAAGTCTGCTGCAAGAACGTGGTCAGCCCCCGCAGTACGATTTCCTCTGTCCCACTGCGAGCGCCGGCGATGACGGAAAGCGGCGAAAACGTATCGACCGTGAACTGCGGTCGTTTGCGCGGGGTCAGCACATCGTTGGTCTGCTGTTGCAGATCGCGCAGCAGGGGGGCGCAGTCCGAGTGCCAGGTCGGCGCATCGGCTTGGGCATCGGTCGGCGCCAGGTCCACCGCCACCAGCGACAGCGATCCGGACAGCGCGATCAGATCCATCCCCAAAATGGGAAGTCCCGCACCGGGCTGCGGGACGCCCACCACCGTCAGTGAACACAGGCGACCCGGTGATGTCTCGATACGCGCCACGGTCAGGCTTAGGAAGCCGGAACCGGAAAATCGCTGGGTGTGCATGCGCACCGGCTGACCCCGCAGCATCCCCGCAGCGCAGGCCAGATCGGACGGCAGCGCAACTGACTGCAAAGCGAGTCGCCCAACCAACAGCGCCGCGATCTGGTCCTGACAGTGGGCCAGGCAGTCGGCTGGTGTCACGTTCGGCGTACCTTGCGGCAGCGGCTGCGCTTGTCGCTGCATCGAATCCAGACCACGACCGGGCTGCATATCCTGCTGCATGTTTGGGAACATCAGCCCCTCCCTGAAAAGGCAAATAGGAATA
>JAYRFD010000121.1:0-3433 GCA_041908565.1 Polyangia bacterium
CGGGCCTGCGGCAAGAGCGCGAAGGCATGGTCGAGGTGCTGACCGAAGTCGCCAACAACCAGAAGTCCCACGGGGCCCGTGCCGGCATCGGCACCGACGAGGCGGCTGCCCTGACTGAGCTAACCGCCAAGATCGCCGAGGTTCGCAAGTACCTGGGGCCAGCTCGCAAGCTCGTGGAGCTATTGGAAGAGACGGAGGCCAAGCTCGATCACGATCGCCATCAGCACATCAGCAACATGGCAGTCAGCGTCGAGCAGCGAGCCAAGATGGTCGGCAACGGTGACCTGCTGGCGCTGTACCGCGCGACCCGCAGCTATCGATCGGCCCCCGGGCTGAAGGCTGCCCGCACGCGCGCCAAGAACAGCGAAAACCAGCCGCAGCCCTTGGCTCCGTCACCGGCCCCACCGGCCTAACAGCGAGGGTATGAAGCGGACAGAAACGGCAGTACCCCGCGGCTGAAACAGGCCGCATCACACGGCGTCTCGCCGTACGCGGCCTTGGTGCCGCCCCCGATAGCCGGTGCTCCAGCGATCCCGCGGGCGCCGGCTTTTTTATTTGCGCTGCGCGGCTCTTGGGTCCAGCGCGGGCAGCGTCCTGTCGCCAGAAACAAAAAAGCCAGCCTGTCTCCAAGCTGGCTTCTTCCGGCGATCCACCCTCGGGAAGAGGGGCTTGAGTGGGCGTTGTTGGACTTGAACCAACGACTTCAACCGTGTGAGGATTGCACTCTACCGCTGAGTTAAACGCCCGAATTCACCGCAGCACTGCGATGAATGACCCCTGCTACCACGGCCCAAAGGCGGGTCGCAAGGGCAAAGTCAGCTACAGCGCTTTTTCGACGCAGCCACTGCGCAGGCAGCGCGTGCAGACGCGCAGGTGCTGCGTGCTGCCGCCCACCTTGGCGCGAACGCGCTGCAGGTTGGGACGCTGCACGGTCTTGCTCTTGATGTTCGAGTGGCTGACCTTGTTTCCGACGAGCCGCCCCTTGTTACAGATGTCGCATCGATTGGCCATGGGAATTCGTGCCTGCTGAGTCTTTAGTGAAAGCCCGGCTTGTCGGCCAGGCTGGGTGCTTCGAACGACTGATTCCTGCGTCCCGTGTTTAGACAGGTACGCGCAACGAGTTGGGATCGTTACCACACAGCGTCTTTGCGGGGCAATGGAAAAGTAGCGGGGCAGGCGCCATGGCTGGCTGGAGCCTGACCCGAGCGTTTACCCGGCAGCCCCTGCGCTGGTATGGTGACGCCATGACGCACGCCGCAAAGGCTCTGGCAGAACGCGACCGCATCGACAGACGGTCCGGCACAGGCCGCTGGCTGCTGTGGCCGCTGGGCCTGCTTGGCGTGGCGGGCCCAATCGGACTTGCGATCGGGCTTGTGACTGGGGGCCCGGGCTGTTCCGCGCAGGCCGGCATGTTCTGCCTGCAGCAGAGCGACTGCCGCCCCGGACTGGTGTGCAACAAGGCGCCGGGGGCCAGCCGCCCCGACCAGTACGGCATCTGCGAGCCCGCCCGTCGCAGCAGTGGCGAGGCCTGTCTGCGCAGCAGTGACTGCGTACCTGGCTTGGTCTGTTCGTCTGAGCGAGGCGGCGAGAGCCCCGATGAACGCCACGGTGTGTGTACCCCGACGAGCGGAGGGGGCGCGGACGCTGGGAGCGGCGATCTAAGCGATGCGGCGAGTCGCGACTAGTTCTTGTCGTTGATCGACGGCAGGTCTTCCAGGTTGGGGACCAGGACGATCTCGATGCGGCGGTTCTGACGCCGTCCATCGTCGGTGTCGTTGGTGGCAACCGGCAGCACGTCGGCGTAGCCAGCAGCCGACAGACGACGCGCATCCAGACCGGTCTTGATCATCAGGTCGGTCACGGTCAGCGCTCGCTGAGCCGACAGTTCCCAGTTGTCGCGGAACTTGCCGGACTTGATCGGCTTGTTGTCTGTGTGGCCGGCGACCTGGAACTTGCGACCCTCGATGCCGTTGAGGATGTTGGTCACCTGGACGATGGCATCCTGGCCTTCTTTCTTCAGATCGGTCTTGCCGGGATCGAACAGGATGTTGTCCGGTAGCTTGACGATCATCAGGCCGTTTCGGACCTCGACCTGCAGCTTGCCCGCGTCGACCATGGCCTTGAACTTGGCGACCAGATCGCGGAAGGCCTTGGCCCGCTTTTCGGCCGCTTCTTGCGCGCGCTGCAGGTCTTCCAAGGTCTTGTTCATCTTGGCGAGCTTTTCGATCAGATCGGCCTTTTCCCGATCCGACTTGCTCATGTCGCCTTTGAGCGCGTTGATCGCGCGCTGCAGATCGTCACGCTCTTTGGTCAGCGTCTCGATCTCGCGCTGCAGCTTGGTCTTCTGTCCTTCGAGATCCGTTACCTTGCTCTGCAGGTCGGCGTTTTCGCGAAGCTTCTGTTCCCACTGCTCCTTGGGGATGCCGCAAGCAGAGAGACTGAACAGCAATACAAATGGCAGCGCTCGTCGCATCTAAGACTCCCGGTGTTCAAGATCGCTACAGTGGTTCCAGCATAATGCAGATGGCGGCGAGGAAAAACCCCAGACTCGACGGGCCCAGGCGCGCAGGAACGGCAGGTCGATCGCGCAGAAAAACTGCAAATTCGCGGACTTGCGCTTGACATCAGCGGCGTCAGATTGATAGCAATCAGCGGTAGCGGCACGGTCCGCTTCGGTCGTTTGCAGGCCATGAACCCGGTACATCAACTGGAAGAGCCCGACTTGGCAGGACGATGGGTCGCTGTGGACCCGCAAGGTGGCAGCGGCTTGCGCCACCTGCCCACGGGAGGCGTCATCGTCGACCACGACAGCGAGATCGATCTGCTGTGTCAGC
Source organism: Polyangia bacterium (assembly GCA_041908565.1). Taxonomy (GTDB): domain Bacteria; phylum Myxococcota_A; class Polyangia; order Palsa-1104; family JAEUJZ01; genus JAEUJZ01. The sequence goes on from JAYRFD010000121.1 coordinate 2,835, forward strand.
GGGTCGCAGAGTCGGGCTTGAAGCGGTTGACGATCTTTCGCTACCAGGGCGCAGCCGGCTTCGGGGATCTGCGCGGTCGAGCCTAGCTTCCAGTCCGCTTTCTGCGCCCGTCCGTTCGCTGCCCGTCTGGTCACGACCCGAACGCGAGGCCCACGAGCTGACGACGAGCGGCCTTGTCGGATCGATAGAAGGCAGCGGATGCCGCGGTGCTGTCGAGCGTTGCCGTCCGCGGTGATCAGCCAGGGTTTGGTTCGCCGGGGCCGTCTTTGCCCCAGACCATGCCCATAATGGTTGATGGCTTGCGCGTCTCGTTTCGCTTGCCGGTCTGAGCCAAGCGATTGACCAGCGCTTTGATCAGGGCGCGCTGGATTTCGGGATAGGTGTCCAGCAGCGCCAAGAAGTCGTCGCCGTCGAAGCGCAGGAACTGGCACGGCTCCAGCGTCTCGATGGTGGCGGTGCGTTCCATGCTGGCCAGGACGGCCATCTCGCCGATGCACTCGCCGGCCCCCAGGCGCGAAAGCTCCTGACCGCCGGCCACCACGCGAGCCTTGCCCTTGCGCACCAGATACAGGTAGTCGGGGGGATCGCCCTGGTTGAAC
>JAYRFD010000122.1:0-6220 GCA_041908565.1 Polyangia bacterium
GTCCAGTCGCTTGGCCAAAAAGAACAGGCCGCCCAGGATAAACATCCCGGCCAGCGTCTGCGCCGCCCGCGTGCCGCGCACCAGCTTCAAGATGCGATAGACGACGTAGTAGACGATGACCACGTCGGCCGTCGTCGTCAGCAGATCGCGCGAGTTGAGGCCGCGCAGAGCTCCCTGCACTTGCGACAGCAGCTCGGGAAACAGGCTGACGGCGGCGAGGATCATGCGCCCAGCCTCTGCTGCGCCGAGTCATCGGTCGGTCGTCGCCCGCGCGCACCTGCCTCTGCCGCATTCGCCAGGGAAGGCAGCCCAGCCCGTCGCAGAGCGGACACCAACAGCAAGGCGGCCCGCGTCTGCTTTACATCGTGGACACGCACGATGGCGGCGCCCTGTTGGGCAGCCAGCGCGGCCGCCACGACCGAAGGGACCAGCCGATCTTCGACGGGAAGTCCGGTGACCGCACCCAGCATCGACTTGCGCGAAGCCCCCACCAAAAGCGGAGCCTGTAGCGCCGCCTGCAGCCAAGCGGTCCGCGCCAAAAGCTCGACGCTCTGCTCGGCAGTCTTGGCGAAGCCCAGGCCTGGGTCGAAGATCAGACGGTGGCGCAGCACCGGGTCGTCTCCCACAAGTGAAGCGGCGGTTGCCCGCAGCTCCTCCACGACAGTCTGACACAAGTTGTCGCCGTAATCGGTCTGCTGTCGCATCGTCGCTGGAGTTCCGCGGGCATGCATGACAACGACTGCGTCATAGCGCGAACAGAGGCGCCGCAGATCGACCAGCGCCGAACTCTGCGCCGGATTTTGTGTTGCATCGCAGCCCGCTGCGCCACCCCGCCACAGCGACGGGGAAATCGGCAGCAGATCGTGCGGAAACGGCAGGTTTAGCAGCGACACGCCGTGTTCGACCGCGCGCTTGGCGGTGGCCACGTGACGCGTATCAATCGACAGCGCCACCGGCAAAGCCAAGCGATCCAGCTGGGTAAACAGCGGCTGCAGGCGCCGCCACTCTTCCTCGGCAGACAGCGGGGTGGCGCCGGGGCGGGTCGATTCAGCCCCGATGTCGATCAGATCGGCGCCCTCGCCGATCAGCGCATCGATGCGGGCCCGCGCCCGACCGACATCAAAGAACTGTCCACCGTCGGAAAACGAGTCGGGCGTGATGTTCAGCACCGCCATCAGCGCGCAGCCGGCCGAGCCACGCAGCAGGCTGCCGTCGTGACGCCGCACCGCCCAGCCATGCCCCTGTCCACCGCCAGAGCCCAGGCCATGGACAGACGCAGAGACCGGTTCGGCCAGCGCGGCAAGCTCGTCGAGCGCGGGTGCGGACGGCATGCACACAAGATAGCGAGTTTCCCCGCGCATTTCAGGGTTTCCGATCACAAATTGCCGCCGCCCGCCGTCTGCGCTTTGCGGTACAGTAGGGCCGGGAGGAACTGACCGTGCACGCTCTGCCCTGGCTTCGCATCGCCTCATCGTGGACTTGTGCCCTGCCGCTTCTGATCGCTCTTGCGGCCAGCCCTTTGCTTTCCTGTGCCGACAAGCGCGTCGTCGACGATCAGCTGCCGACCGGCCCCTGCCAAGCGACCGGCCGCGTCGACGACATCGTCAAGAAAGAGTCGATCGCCGAGTTCGCCCGTCTGGGACGCACCTGCGAGCTATACAACCTGAACGCCACCGCGGAAAACGAACAAGAGACGGTCTGGCGGGTCTGCTGTGGAGAGGCCGCGCTGACCTATGCCTATTACCCCGCGAAGTGCGTCGCGCGCCGGAGTTCAAACGGCCTGATTCAGTGCGCAAGCGGCGAAGCCATGCCCGTCACCAACAAGGGCCAAGACGATGGCCCCATGAAGCCTGCACCGCCTCCCGCCACGCCGTAGTGGCTTGGGGTCGCGGCGGTCGCGGCGCACCGCTGGTCCGATCGACGCGACGCTTCCGTACGCGCTAGCGGTCCCCATTTTTTCCGTCGCGGGCAGCCGTGGGCAGCCGATGCAGCCAAGACCGCGGGCAGCCTTCCCGGACCTCGCGCAAGACGCGGTCGGTCGGCAGGGACAGGCGCTGGGCGGCCAGGCCGACGTAGTCGGGGTTTAGTTCAATGCCGATGAAGCGCCGGTCGTGCTGCTGCGCGACCAGCCCAACCGTGCCGGCGCCAAAGAACGGATCCAGCACGAAGTCCCCACGGCGGGTCGACGCCAGGATGCACGGCTCGACCAAGCGCGGAGGAAACGTGGCGAAGTGCGCCCCGGCAAAGGCCTGGGTTGGGATGTCCCAGACCGTACGCCGATTGCGGCCATTTTCTTCCAACATTTCCATATGATTATAAAAATAACGCTCGGATTTTGTGAACATAAATAAATATTCATGGGCGCGAGTCGGTCGATCCTTCACACTTTCGGGCATTGCATTGGGCTTGTTCCAAATGATATCGGCGCGCAGGAACCAGCCAGCCGCCTGCAGACGGAAGGCCAGCCGCCAGGGAATGCCCAGCAGATCCTTGGGCTTCAGTCCGTCGGGAGTATCGGGCCGAACAGCCATTGCGCGCGCCCGGTTCTTGCGATCGGGGGCTCGCCGGCCGCGGTTGCCGCTGGTGTAGCCGTCCCCGATATTGACCCATAGAACACCGTCTTCGCGCAGTACACGCCACAGCTCTGCAAATACCGCGAATAAGCGTTCCATGAATTCTGGCAGTGTATTTTCAAGCCCAATTTGCTGTTCTATATTGTAGTCTCGCAAACCCCAATACGGGGGCGATGTCACCACGCAAGAAATGCTGTTAGCAGGCAAACAGCGCAGGGCCGAAAGGGCGTCTCCTTCGATCAGCAGCGATTCGCGCAGCGGCAGCGGCTCTGCAGGATCGGTTTCCTGCAGTCGACCAGGGCCCAAAGACCTGCGCCTTGCGAGCGACACAAGAGCCTGCGTACACCGATGCTTCCCGTAGGGTCAAGTAGAGGCCTACCCGGGTGTCGGGAAAACCCCGTGCCAGCGCCAGCATCGACCAGGCCAAGGTGGCAGGTCCCGATGCGCGCAGTCGCCCGATGCCCCAGTCCGAGAACCGCGTAGCAGCCCAGCCGCAGGGGGGCTTACTGCTTCTCTTCCGGGTAGCCGTTGGCCAGCTCTTCCAGGCCCAGGCGACGGCCCGCCTCTAGCGACATCTCGTCTTCTTCATCGGTGAAGCCTTCCAGCGAGTCGCGGTCGTCCAAGACCTTGGCAGCCGCCGGTCCCGAGTTCATCTGGATGACGGCGGTGACCGTCGCCTGCTTTTTCAGCTGGGCATTCATCCAGGCCACGAAGCGCACGGGATGGTAGTGCCAGACGACATAGTCTTTGGGCAGACCGACGCGCTGGGCCAAGTCTTCCGTGTACCAAAGCGTCGGCTCGATCTGATCGCGGAACAGGCGAGACCGCGCCACCTTGGTCAAGGTCTTGAACTCTTTGCTGCGCAAAAGCGCCGCTTCGTAGTCCGGCGACGCGCCCCATTCCGATCGGCTGTGCACGGTCAGCTTGCGCATATCGACGCGCGCGGCATCGCGCTGAAAGAAGGCGCGAAGCTCAGCTTCTGAAAGCTGGCCATCGCCGCGACCCTTGGGCTTGTCGATGGCGCTGACGATGTTGCTGACCTCGCAGAAGGGACCGGTGCCACCGCCTTCGACGGGGGTGAAATAGCCCGGCTCAAGCTCGGCGGCCAGATCTTTGGCGGCCAGCACTTCGACGTGGATCTGTCCTTCCAGGCTGCCCGGCGGACCGGCGTGGCCGACGTGGCCGATCATCTCTCCACCACCCAGGTCGAAGTCGGGGTACGCGACCTCGCCACGCTGCACGGCTTCCCACCACGGTGCTTTGTCCGCTCCGTTTAGCCAGCTCATGCGCGGCTGCTTGGGATCTTCGCGCTGCAGATGGAAGTACAGCATGAAGAAGATCGCTTCCTTGCCGGCCAAGCGGAAGCCATGGCGCACCAGCACAAAGTTGGCCGATCCGATGGGCACATCGTCGGCATAGCGCAGCGCGACCACGCGACCCGGGAAGGGATTGAAGATCGGCGTGCCCTCGTTGAAGCTCAGGTGAATGCCGCCGTGCCACAGCCGCGACTTGCCGAAAGGACCGACGGGAAAATAGCCGCCCATCGAGTCTTCTTCGTTGTTCTTGTAAAGGCCCTGCGCCTGCTGTTCGGCCCGCGCTGGGTCGTCTTCGATCTCGGGCGCTTGTCGGCACTCTGTGTCGCGATCCAGGCAGGAAAACCAGACGGAGCGGCTGCGGATCTTGCCCGTGAACCACTTGAAGTTGAAGGCCCCGGGATCCCACTTGTTGTTGGTGATGTGGAAGTGACCCAGGTAGCCGGCAAAGGCGCGCGGCTCGGCCATCCACGTCGGCAGGACATAGCCATTCCACTCGGGATAGACCTGGGGCAGATTGGGAAACAGGCGGGCCAGCGCTTTGCCCAAGGCCTCCATCGCCATGTACTGCTCGGGCGTGTACGCCCACATGCGATAGCGCGTGTTGTGGACGACGATCTCTTCGATGTTGCGGTTGATGCCGAACTTCTTTTTGTAGAAGTCCGGCCCGTCCAGCTCGACGTGCCCGCGGTTGCATAGCTCGACGCCGATCGAGATCTCGTTGACGCCGGCGGCATGGAACGCGCCATCGACGATGTCCAGGGTCTGATAGATCGTTCCGTCGTTGTCGATCAGGAAGTGAACCGACAGGCCGCGTTCGTCGTGAAGGACGTGGAAGCAGGTCTCGGACGTGGCGCAGCCGTCGTGGTGGATGACGAACTGGCGCAGCAAGTCCTGCAAGCGCCGCAGGTCGTTGCGCGATCCACCCATCAGGCGACGCTCGCGATAGCGCTTGGTCGCGCGTTCCAGACCTTTGGCGGGCGCGAAGGGAAATGGGCTGGTTGGTTTGGCGCCGTCCTTGCCCTTGAAGCAGCCCTGGTAGTAGGCGGAAAACATCGGGTTGTCGAAGTAGTTCACCGTCTTCCAGCCGATGTTGTAAGCACGGCCGCAGACGATGATGTTGCCGGATGCACGGGCTGCGCTCTTTCCTGCCATGACCAGACCCCGGCTCGAAGAAAAGGGAGAGCCGACGGTACTTAGAATACCGCACTCCGTGGCGCGCGGGCGCCCTCCATTGCGATACAGTGCGCGCAATTCGCGAGGAACCCATGACCGCTACCCTGCCCTCCTCTGTGTTGACACCGCGCAGCTCGCTTCGTCGCTGGTTGGCCGCAAGTCTGCTGGGCCTGTCCCTGGCCTGTGGTCTGTCTGCCGGCTGTGATGCCGATGCCATCGGCGATCCACAAGCGCCCCCCAACAAGCGCCCGCCCGACGCTCTGACCGAGCTGGATCGCTTCATCCAGACCCCTGATCCGGCGTATTCGTGGAAGCTGCTCGGCACCGAAATGGGCAGCGGCTACGTGACCTATCTGCTCGATATGCAGTCGGGATCGTGGCGAGCCGGCAGCGAAGTCGACCGCACCCTGTGGCAGCACCACGTCCTTGTGGTCAAGCCCGACAACGTCACCCCCGGACCCGCCATCCTGTTGATCAGCGGCGGCAGCAACGGCGGCGGCGCGCCCAAGAAGGCCAGCGACGAAGTGATCCTTCTGGCCAAGACACTGGGGGCCGTCGCGGTCGAGCTACGCCAGGTGCCGAACCAGCCCCTGACCTTCAGCAACCACGACGGCAAAGCGCACAGCGAAGACGGCATCATCGCCTTTGGCTGGGCGCAGGTGATGAAGACCGGCGATGCCACCTGGCATGCGCGCTTCCCAATGGTGCGCGCCGCCGTTCGGGCCATGGATGCGACGCAGGCGTTCCTGAAAACTCCGCAAGGCGGCGGCGCGGCCCCCGACGGCTTCGTGGTGGCCGGGGGATCCAAGCGAGGCTGGACGACCTGGATGACAGCCGCCGTCGACAAGCGCGTGCGCGCCATCGTGCCCATCGTCATCGACGTGCTCAACGTCAACAAGTTCATGCGCCAGCACATCGAGTCCTATGGCTTCTGGGCGCGCGCTCTTTCCGATTACCACTACAACGGCATCACGACGCACCTGGGCAATCCGGAAATGGACGCCATGCTGGCCAACGAAGACCCTTACGTCTTCCGCAGCCGCTTGACGATGCCCAAGTACATCCTGAATGCGACGGGCGATCAGTTCTTTCTGCCCGATGGATCGCAGAACTACTTCGACGATCTGCGCGGCGAAAAGTACCTGCGCTACATCCCCA
>JAYRFD010000123.1:0-4701 GCA_041908565.1 Polyangia bacterium
CAGAAGCACGAAGCGAGCCTCGGGCCGGGTCGGTCCCGCCCCGGTGGGACACGGCGCACTGCTGCGCGCGCAGGCATGGCCGTAAAACAGGTTGAAGCCGTCGACCAGCTGCTGGTTCAGCGCGCCAAAATAGGTGCGCAGCGGATACTTGTCGGACTGAAAGGTGTCGCGGTCGCGCAGCTTGTCGGTGCGGCGGTTGTAGCCCTCGTGTCGGAAGCGCTGCTGGCCTTCCAGAAGCTCGATCTGACCCCAGGACCACGACGGGGGCGTCAAGCTGCCGACCACGCGATAGCTGTCGCGGGGGGCGGGGTTGGGATCGAACGCGGCCGCCAGATCGGCGGGCAGAGCAAGCAGCCCGTGTTCCGCCAGGCCACTGGTTCGATGGGCCAGGATCGATGAATAAAGAGACGCCGGGTCGGCGGGGTCGACGGCAGGGGCCTGCGGACTGCAGGAAAGCGCGGCGCTGCTGGCCAAGACGGCCAGGATGCCAGACCGAACGGCGCGGGGCGACGATGTCCGACGACGTGTCGGGTGGGTGAAGCGGATCATGGGGCACCTCTCTGTGCGGATGCGGCAGGCATACCCGCAAGGTGGCCAGAAGACAATTGCGATCGCCTGCGCCCGGGCTGCTTGGCAGCGCGGGGGCCGATGTGGCACGTGTCGTCCGCTCGGCTCCGTCGGAGATTCGCCCGAAATGACGGACCGTTGACTCCGGTAGGTGTTCCGCTTCAGGCTATCTCAGGCATTTCAGCATCAACGAGTGCGAAGGGGGGGGGATAAGCCAGCAGCGGCGTCACTCGCGGCTGTGCACTCTCCGTCGACAACAGGGGAAGGATCGGTTTCATGCGCGATATTTTCGAAGCGGTAGAGAAGCTGTCCATCGTCCTCGGGCTGCGCATCGAGAACGCCATGCGCAAGCGGGGCTGGGCCGGCAAGCCAGCCATCGGTCGCATCGAGGTGAACAGCCCCGACGGATCGATCTATCCACAGCACGTGGACTTGCCGCTGCCGCGCGGCAACCGCGCCATCTTCATGCCCGAGTCCGAGCCGGGCGAGGGGCAGGCGACCTGGCGGATCCATATCAAGCGCAACGACGGCGTCGTCCGCCGGCGCTGGAAGGATGGCCTGACCGTGCGCAAGGTCGACGGCGGCTACCAGCTGTTTCTGCGCGAAGATCTGCTGAGCGAGCCGGTCTTCAACCAGCTTCTGGACGAGCTAGCGGGCGCTGGGCTGTCCGGTCACGCGCTGACGATCGCCAAAGCGTATACGTCGCGCTTCGGCACGATCCCGGCCGATGTCTATGACACGCTGATCTCGGCCCAGTACGTCGAACAGCTAGAGCGCATGCACGACGCCGTGCTGACGGGCGCATCCGAGATCGACGTGCAGCACGCCATCGCCATCCTCGACAAGTTCCGCCCGTAGCGCGCACGACCCAGCCGCCCACCGCCCCTGCGAACGGGGCGCCGCTGCACGTCTGTGTGCCGACGGCACCCATTCCGTGTCGACACGGTAGTACACTGACTTGAATGGACCGGCTACCTGCCGACATTGGTCCGTACCGTGTCACCCGAAAGCTAGGACAGGGCGGCATGGGGGCTGTCTACGAAGCCGTCCATCAGACCATCCATCGCCGCGTCGCCATCAAGGTCCTGCATCCCGAGGCCGAGCGCAACAGCGAGTCCGTCAACCGCTTCCTCAACGAAGCGCGCGCCACCAACATCATCCAGCACCCCGGCTTGGTTCAGACCACCGACTTCGGTCATCTGCCCGATGGATCCGGCTACTTGGTGATGGAGTTCCTGGTGGGCGAGACGCTGGATGCCCGCCTGCAAGCGACAGCCGGCAAGCTGCCGCCCGAGGACGCGGTGCATGTCGCTGCGCAGATCGCATCGGCCATCGCGGCCTGCCACAAAAAGGGTCTGGTCCATCGCGACCTGAAGCCGGGCAACATCATGCTGGTTCCCGACCCGACGGTACCGACGGGCGAACGGGTGAAGGTGCTGGACTTCGGCTTGGCCAAGCTGCGGGAAGTGCGCGAGGCCGCCTTTGTCAAGACGGACTCGCAGCAGATCATCGGCACGCCGCTTTACATGTCGCCCGAGCAGTGCGAAGGCGCCGGCCGCGTCGATGCCAAGACCGATGTGTATGCGCTCGGCTGCATGCTGTACGAGCTTCTGTCCGGGCGACCGCCGTTTCGTGGCGACGGCATGGGCCAGGTCCTGGGGCAGCACATGTTCAAGCCGCCAGAGCCGCTGATCGATGTGGCCCCGTGGTGTCCACCTGCGCTGGCCTCGCTGATCGATCGCTTGCTGATCAAGGCGAAAGACGATCGACCGAGCATGCGCGAGACGCAGAAGGCGCTGGAAGAGCTAGCCGCCAGCCTGCCGCCGCCGCACCGCCGCGAGGCCATCGATCCGTCCGGCAGCATGGGGGCGGATGCTCAGCTGGCACTGGGCTTGGCCGCAACACAGGGCGCCGACAGCCCGCCGCGCCTGAACCCTGGGGACAGCGCCGACCCCGCAGGCAGCCGAAGCGTCGAGGCGCAGAGGGCCCTGGGCCTGGCTTCGACCATCGGGCAAGGGGTTGGCGAGACGGGCGGCTTGCAAAAAGAACGGCGTCGCCTGCAGCTGATCGTGGCTTCAGCGATGCTGGCGGTCTTGGTCGTGGGCTTCTGGGCCCTGCGGCGACCGACAGTCGCGGGCAGCGTCAAGGCAGAGCCGATGGCGGCCGTTGTGCCAGCCCCGCCACCACCGCCCAAGCCGGTGACCGCCCACGTCGACAGCAAGCCGCCGGGCGCATCTGTCATCGACGCGCAAAGCCACGCCGTGCTGGGCAAGACGCCCTGGGACCGGCAGTCGCCGCCGCAGGACGGCACGCTGACCCTGAAGCTGCACTTGACCGGATACCAGGATCAGACGGTCGTCGTCCGAACCGACAGCGACGATCAGGCCGCTGTCACCTTGACGCCGCTGCCGCCCGCAAAGAAGCCCGTCTTGAAGCGCATTGCTGCGCCGATTAAGAAGCTGGCCGGCAAGATCGCCGCCAAGTTCAAGAAGAAGCCCGCCAAGAAGAACAGCCCATAGGCCCCCTGCGTCGAGCTTTTGCGTCACGTCTTCCGGGCTGAAGTCGCCACACAGTACCCGCCAGCGATCGCATGACGCGGGCAACGGCACACCGCCGATGGGGCAGTCCGGATCCCGTCCAGCCAGGCCAGCGGGACGAGCCGCGGAGCGAGTGACACGGCTGCGCACCGCCGCCCGCGCCAGCGCTACAGCGCGGGCACCGTGCGCATCGTGTGCCAGTTGCGCGGGTAGATCAGATACGCGGTGCGATGCGAGTGCGTCCAGGCCGCTTCCAGCGCCGCCCGGGGATAGGTCAAGTGGACCGCGGCGTTGTCGCGCGCGGCCGGATCGTTGACGATCACATCGCCGTTTTTGTCGAAGCCGCGCACCACGATCAGGTGGCCGTTGGTCTTGCTGATCGGCGCCCCTGGCAGCTCTCCCGGCTTGAACGAGATGCTGATGATCAGCGGCACGCCGGCATTGATCCATGCCTCGGCTTCAGTCATCGAGTACAGGCGCGTGACGACGCCGAACAAGCCCTGGGCAGAAGCGAAGGCGGTGTTGAAGGGCCAGTTGCCGGTGCCGTTGTACACCCAGTCAAAGCAGCCGGCGGCCGCGTCGGGCACGCTCAAGTTCAGGGGGGCGCTGCTGAGCACGTGGCTCCAGTACTCCATCACCATGCTGGTTGATGTGGGGCTGCACCAGACCTCGCCACCGCCGCCGAAGCCCTTGTCCTTGTATTCGGGCAGCGCCTGCGATCGTCCCGGCACCGGCAAGTCAGTGCCCCAGACCGCGCGATCGGGCGAGGTCTGCGGATACTTAGCGGCATCGCGCGAGGCCACCGCCGCGATCATGTGCACGCGCGGTGACACCGTGGGCGAGGAGGAAAACAGCGTGACCGATAGCTGATAAGCGCTGGCGGTCTGCGGGCTCTTTAGGAAAAACGTGTCGACATCGACGCCGCCGCTGGCATCGGAGGGCAGCTTGACGCTGTGTCGCTTGAGGGTGGCGGCATCGCTGGACCAGATGGGCAGGCGATACCAGCCGGTCCATCCGGTTGCCAGCTTGGCGCGTACGTGCATCTGGATCCAAGTGCCCGGTGGCGTGGTGGCGTGCCACGACGGAATCAGGTGATCCATCGACCCGAATGATCCGGCGACTCCCGGCATGCGGACTTCGGGCGACGTCATGGTGCTGAAGTAAAACGGCACCCCGGCATAGTAGGGAACGCCGGCTGGCAGGGTCGTTCCGACGGGATCCTGGCCGGCACACAGGCCGGTGTTGGGGTCGAACTTGGCGTCCCCGCCATCGATGTCGTCGCTGCGACACTCGATCGGCGCGCTGGCGGGCACCATCTGCACATCCGCCAGGCCATCGCCTTGGCTCTGCACGCGCAGTCCAGATCGACGCCAGCCCAGAAAGTCGGAGGCTGTTTTCTGCACAAAGGTCGCGTTCCACTGCAGGCTGGGATCCGACGGCGCGGTGCCGCTTGTGACCTCGGTCAGCACCGGAGCCTGCGGGGTCGCCTGCACCGACTCGGGAGCCGGCTGCGGGTACGAGCAGCAGACCGCACACAGGGCCAGCCCGCCCAACACACCGCGCGCGGCACGTTGGCGTCGGTGGGAAACCTGGGCAG
>JAYRFD010000124.1:0-6532 GCA_041908565.1 Polyangia bacterium
CGCAAGCGGGCCGGTCGTCGCAGCGCATAGTGCGTCGACACATAGTCGGGGTGCAGGTCATGGGCCAGCACGTCGGGGTGTACGCGCAGCAGGCGCTCGAGCGACTCGATCTCGCGCTGCCAGGCGTGTTCACTATCGACGGTCTGCAGATCGCCCAGGTGCGGACTGAGATACGCGCGATCGTCGATGACGATGCACACGGTGTTCTTCAGGTGGCCACCGACGGCCAAGATCGGCTCGGGCGCGGGCTGCGGCAAGCGAATCGGCAGCGGTGCAAAGCCGCGGGCTCGTCGCAGGATCTGCGGTCCCATCGCGCTGACCTGCACCACCGAGTCCTCGACGCGACGCACGATCGGTCGATCGTGCAGAAGAAAGCCATCGACCAGCTTGCCCAGGCTGTGCACGGCCTGCTTCGGGTCGATGCTGATTGGCTCTCCCGATAGATTTCCGGACGTCATGACCAAGGGTCGCCCGACGCGCGAAAGCAGAAGGTGGTGCAGTCCGCTGTACGGCAGCAGCAAGCCCACGCGCGCTGTGCCCGCGCAGACGCTTGGGGCGATCGTTCCGTCCCGTCCAGGCAACAGCACGATCGGTCGGGCAGGCTGATCCAACAGCGCGCGCGCCTGAGCATCGATGTGCGCCACGGACGCGGCCATGTCCAGATCGCGAACCATCACGGCGAAGGGCTTGGCATCGCGTCGCTTGCGATCGCGCAGGGTCTGGACCGAAGCTTCACGCGTTGCATCGCAGACCAAGTGCATGCCACCCAGCCCCAAGATTCCCAGAACTTTTCCGTCGAGGATCTGCTGTGCGGCGTCGCCGATTGGGTCCGTCGCGCGAGGCAAAGACGACGCGCTGTGAAGTCCGGCAGGCGAGGTCAAGAGGGCCGTCGGCGGTTGCGTACCGTCGGGCGCGCACAGCCACAGGCGCGGGCCGCAGTGCGGGCAGGTCAAGGTCTGCGCGTGGCAACGCCGGCTGTTGGGGTCGGCGTAGTCGGCAGTGCAGCCGGCGCACAGCGGGAACGTAGCCAGGCTGGTGTTTTCGCGATCAAACGGCAGCGCATGCGCGATCGAAAAGCGTGGTCCGCAGCGCGTGCAGCTGACGAACGGATAGCCAGCAAAGCGGCTGTGTGGATCGTCGATGTCGCGCGCACACGCTGCGCACAGCGAAAGATCGGGCGGCAAGGACAGGGCATGCCCGGCCTGTTCCTGGCTGGCTGAAACCGTGAATTCAGCGACGGGAAGCGCAGGCTGATCCTGGCGCTGCACAGAGTCGACGCGAGCGGGGAATGGAGCAGCGTTCGTGATCGAATGCGTCAGCGTATCGATCGCAGCAGCAGTTCCCACTGCATCGATCTGCACACCGCTCGATGTGTTGAAGACACGTCCCGAAAGACCCAGCGCGCGGGCCTGCGCCGCAACCCAGGGGCGAAACCCGACGCCTTGCACGACGCCGCGAACATCCAGACGCACGCTGCATGAAGGCTGTGCGGTCGCTGCGCTTCGACACCAATCGACGAAAAAGAGCGTCGCTTGATCGAGCGATTCTTGCGCGTGCGAGCTCAGCGGATCGCCGAGATCAAAGCGCTGGCCAGGCAGGGCCAGGCACCAGGCAGGTGGCGGCGGACCGACGACGCGCTGATGGGTTTCCAGCACGGCGGACGGCGACAGCGCGTGCGTGCTGTGGCTGCGATCGCGATCGATGGGCACGGGCGCAAACGAAAACGGCGGCGATGCCTGCAGGCTCGCATCGACGAAGACCACGCGGCTCCGATCGGTCAGATCCAGCGCGTGCTCGATCTGCAGCTGAAAGTCGGTCAGAAGTTCGATCTGGCCAGCGGCCACTTCGGCGGACAGCAAGTTCGCCATGCGGTCGATGAACAGCGGGCCCAGTGCGTCGTCGCCACGCGATGGATTGCCGATGCCGATGACCAGAAGCGGCGCCGGCTTCATGCCAGCTGCTCACCATCGCGGACAATGCGTTCGACTAGCTGTCCTTGGGCATCCAAGATCTCGACCCACAGCGGCATCTTGCCCAGGGCATGGGTGGCGCAGGACAGGCAGGGATCGAAGGCGCGGATCGCGACCTCGATGTGGTTCAGCAGGCCCTCGGTGGGTTCGTTCCCGTCCAGATACTGGCGAGCGACTTGGCGGATGGCTTCGTTCATCGCCTGGTTGTTGTGCGTCGTCGACACAATCAGGTTGCACATCGTGACCAAGTCATCGCGATCCACTTCGTAGTGATGGATCAGCGTGCCGCGCGGCGCCTCGATAATGCCGACTCCGGCGTGGCCGCGGGGACCGCTGGTCTGAAGCTGCGTGCCCAGTAGATCGGGATCGTGAAGCAAGTGCTGGATCACTTCGGCAGAGTGCAAAAGCTCGATCATGCGAGCCCAGTGAAACAAGAGCGGCGCATGCAGAAGCTGTCCCGGCGACGTCGCCAGAAGCTGTTGCCGGGCGGCTTCCGCCAGCGGAGTCCCGATGGCATCGCAGTTCTGAATGCGCGCCAAGGGCCCCACCTTGTACCAGCCGGTGTCGGGGCCACGCGACTGGATGAAGGGGAACTTCATGTAGCTCCACGAACGGACGTTTTCGCGCAGCTGACCGTGGTAGTCAGCTGGCTCGACACCGTCGAAGATGATCGCGCCGTGCGCATCGCGAGCTCGCAGTACGCCGTCGTACAGATCCAGCGTGCCGTCGCGCGCCACCAGCGACAGCAGGTTGGCCGGCACGGTGCCGAAGTGCTCGTACAGATCGCGGTTGTGCGCGTACAGCGACGCGATCAGCCGCACGCCTTGCTGCGCCCAGTCCAGGATCTGCGGCAGCGGAGCCAATAGCTCGTCGCGTTCTGCGATCGAAACCGGCTTGTTGACGCCGCCGGGGATCGATCCGGTGCCGTGTACGCGCTTGCCTGCCGTGATGCGAATCACTTCTTGTCCGAACTTGCGCAGCAGCACGCCCTGTCGAGCGATGTCGGGATAGTCCGAAAGCACGCCAACGAAGTTGCGGTGTCGCGGATCGCTGCCGAAGCCGAACAGCAGATCGGGCGATGACAGGTGAAAGAAGTGCAGCGCATGCGACTGCAAGATCTGGCCGTAGTGCATCAGGCGGCGGATCTTGTCGGCGGTGACCGGCACAGGCTGTGCACCGACGACGTGGTCCAGGGCCTTGGATGCCGCCAGGTGATGGCTGACCGGGCAGATGCCGCACAGGCGCTGCACCATGACCGGAACTTCCCAATAGGGACGGCCTTGGATGAAGCGCTCGAAGCCGCGGAATTCGACGATGTGCAGGCGGACCTGATGCACCTTGTTCTGGTCGTCCAGAAGCAGAGTGACCTTGCCGTGGCCTTCCACGCGCGAGATGGGCTCGATGGCGATGCGCTTGAGGCGGCTGGGATCGGCGGCTTTTTCCAGATCGCTGGGCATACGGGTCCTCAGTCGTAGCGGATCAGGCCGTGGCCAAGCTGTGGCGTCCGACCGGCGATCAGATCCGACAAGAACTGCCAGATCGCATCCGCCGACGGTGGGCAGCCAGGCAGGAAGTAGTCGATCTTCACGACATCGTGCAGGGGATGAACTTGGGACAGCGGCAGCGGCAGCTCTGGATCGTTGGGGATGAAGCCACGCTCGACGCCAAGTCCGGTCAGGTAGACGCTCTGCAAGCAGTCGCGGATGTCCAGGTGATTGCGCTGGGCGGGCAGCCCGCCGTTGACGGCACAGGCGCCGAAGGCCACCAAGATCTTGCAGTGCGCTCGGAAGGCGCGCAGCACATGGACGTTCTCGGCGTTGCACAGGCCGCCTTCGATCAGGCCAATGTCGCAGGGGCCGACGTGCTTTTGGTCCGTCAGCGGGGATGCATCCAGCTCGACATGTTCCAGCAGATCGACCAGGCGTTCGTCGATGTCCAGCAGCGACATGTGACAGCCGAAGCAGCCAGCCAGCGACGCGGTGGCGACGCGCAGCTTCTTGTGCGGGGCGGTCATCGCTGTGGTTCCTCGTCCCTGGACTGCCCGTCGGGCCTGGGCGGGTGGCCGGCGGTTGCTTTGTGCAGCGCCAAGGCACTGATCGGCTGCTTGTCAAACGTGCGCTGACCAATTGGCGTCGCAAAGCCATGCCGCTTGCGCAGGATCGCACCGACGGGACAGACCGACATCGCCTTGTCCGAAAGCTGCAGCGCGGTGTCGGCCAAGCGCCCCGATTCAGCGCTGACCACCAGGTGCTTGGTGATGCCGCGACCGGACAGCGAAAAGACGTTCTTTCCGTCGACAAGAGAGCTAGCGCGCACGCACAGCTCGCACAGGATGCAGCGGTTCAGATCCAGCAGCACATCGGGGTGCGATGCATCGACGGGGCGCGTTGGGAACAGCGGGTTGTAGTGTCCGCTGACCACGCCCAGCTCATATCCGACGGCCTGCAGCTGACAGTCGCCGCTTTGTTCGCAGGACGGGCAGAAGTGGTTGCCTTCGGTGAACAGAAACTGAATCAGGTTCTTGCGCAGGTCTTGCAGCTCTTCGGTCTGAAGCTCGACGACATCGCCAGCCCGCGCGGGCGTGGTGCAGCTGGCAGCGGTGCGACCGTTCACCTTGACCGTGCAGACCTTGCAGCTGCCATGCGGCTGAAATTCGGGGTGGTAGCACAGCGACGGAACATAGCTGCCACCCGATAGCGCGGCCTGCAGGATGCTCTGGCCCGGCGAAAACGAGACCTCTTCGCCGTCGATGGTGAAGGTGGAGGTGATGGTCGGCTCGCTCATGACTCGTTCTCTGAAAAGTGGGCGCCGGCGTCATCGCGGGCCGTGACCTCGCGCGCGGGAGCCAGCGATTCGTCCAGATCAAAAGCGGGCAGGACTTCTAGCGATGCCAAGCGACGATCGAAGCTGGGGCGAAACTTGGAAAGCGCATCGGTGATCGGGTTTGATGCGGTGGTGCCCAAGCCGCAGTGACTGGCCGTCTTCAAAAGGCGCGACACGCGGATCAGATCCTTCACATCGCGGCGCGATCCCTGACCCTGCACGACGCGATCGAGGATCTGTCGGTTCAAGGTTGTGCCGACGCGACACGGCGTGCAGAAGCCGCAGCTTTCGTGCGCGAAGAAGCGCGTGAAGTTGTTGACCACCGACAAGATGTCGCGGTCGCGGCCAAACACCATGAAGGCACCGGCGCTGGGCACATCTTCAAAGGCCAGGCGGCGATCCAGCTCGTGACTGGCCAGAAGGACGCCGGATGGACCGCCGACCTGCACGGCTTGGACATCGCGCGCGCCCACTTCGTCCAGGATGCGACGCATGGTGACGCCGAAGGGAAACTCATACGTGCCGGGTCGATCGACATCGCCCGATACAGACAAGATCTTGGTGCCGGCCGACTTGGGGGTGCCGACGGCGCGAAACCACGCACCGCCGTGCTTGGCGATGTGCGCGGCGGCCAGCAAGGTCTCGACGTTGTTGACGACGGTGGGCTTGCCCAGATAGCCGTGCGTCACGGGGTAGGGCGGTCGATTTCGTGGGATGCCGCGCTTGCCTTCCAGGGACTCCAGCAGCGCGGACTCTTCACCGCAGACATAGGCGCCAGCGCCGACGTGAAGTTCAATGTCGAAGTCGAAGCCGGATGTGTTGCAGATCGAATGTCCCAGAAGTCCCTGCGCCCTTCGTTCGACCAGGGCAGCCTGCAGCGGTTCGATCAAGAAGGGATACTCGCCCCGCAGATAGATCAGACCGTGGCTGGCCCCAACGACATAGGCAGCGACGGTCATGCCTTCCAAGACGGCGTGGGCGTGGTGTGAAAGCAGCTCGCGATCTTTGAAGGTGCCGGGCTCGCCCTCGTCGGCGTTGCAGACGATGTAGCGCGTCGGACCGGCGGCCTTGGCGCAGGCTTCCCACTTGGCCGCTGTCGCAAAGCCGGCGCCACCACGGCCGCGAAGCTCGGCGATCTTGATCTCGTGTAGCGTCGCTTGGCGACCGCGAGCGATCGCGGCGGCCAGGGCGTCTCCGGCGGAAAGCGGCGTGCCCAGCAGGCGATCTTGCCGATGGATGTGACTGTCGATCGTGAACAGATTGGCCGGCCATTCCGAAACAGGCTGCCCACCGCGAATCAGGGCGACGATGGCGCCGATGCGCGTCGGCGTCAGGCGGGCGATGGCGCGTCCGTTGACCAGCAGCGCTGGGCCCTGATCACAAAGCCCGGTGCAGGACGTCAGACCGACGCTGACCAGGCCATCGCGACTGATTTCGTCCAGATCGATGCGGAAGGCATCCAGCATGCGCTGACGCAGCTCGCGCGAGCCGGCCAGTTCGTCGGTGATGTTGTCGCTGAATAGGACACGAAAGCGGCCCTTGGGCTGACAAGCGAAGAAGGAATAGAAGCCCGCCACGCCTTCGACCTGCGCGCGCGCAATTCGCAGCTCATGCGCCACTTGCGTCAGCAGCGACGGCGAAAGATACCCGCACAGATCCATCAGATCGCGCAGGACTTGGACCAAGCGCGTTGGGTTGTGATCGTGCCGGGCCAGCACGGCGCTGACGGCGGCGGAGTC
>JAYRFD010000125.1:0-2475 GCA_041908565.1 Polyangia bacterium
GGATGATGTAGCGCGCCTGAAAGTTGTTCTGTTCATCGCCCCGCACGCTGGCTTTCCACGGCCCACCACCATCGTCCCGATCGGCCCGACCCCCGACCGCAGGACGCGCCGCACGAAAGATCAGATCCTCGCTGAGCGTCGCTTTGTCGTACCGCGTGTGCAGGCGCGTGACGACCCAGCTTTCGTTTTCAGCGTCGCTGCGACTGGCGCCCAGCGTCATCAGATCGCCGGGGGCAAGCGGCGGAGTGGGGCAGGGGTCGCAGCTTGCGGTGTCCCAGGCGTACTCGGTGACCACGGCGCGGTTGTTTTGTCGGCGCAGCGTCTCGTCGAATAGCTCGCCGTAGAAGCCGCCGAAGTTCTGTCGCACGCGGTCGACCACTTCCAGGTTGGTGGGGATAAAGACGTTGGGGTAGTTGGCGACTTCGTAGCGCTTGGTCTGATGCAGCACATAGACCAGTAGGTCCTGCTTCTGCTCGGCGTTGAGCAGGCCCAGGCGCACGGGCAGGCGAAGCTCGTTGGCGTCGAAGGAAAACTGCAGCGGCGACAGCAAGACCACGCCGTTTGGGTCGCGCTTGACCTTCTTGATGTCGACCTTGGCGACGAAGAACTTCATCCCATCGCGAATGTACGGGGCCAGTGCCTCGGACGCGCCCTGGGGGATGTTGTACTTCTGCAGACGCAGCCAGGCTTCCAGGCCGCCGGACTCTTCTGCCGACAGGATCAGGATCTCGTATTCACCGACGTCGAACTGCGCCTCGATCTTGACGCGATACTGCGCCGCCGAGTCGTCCATGTCTCGCTTGGCCCCCATCTTGCCTGCGCGGGCCCGCGACGACATTGCACCGAAGCCGATGCCATCGCCGCCGTCGCCGCAAGGGTCTTGTTCCCAGTATTCGACCAGGCGCGGAGCCGTTAGCTCGTCGACGCGCGCGAACAGCTTGGCGCTGGGCGTGCGGACCTGCGTCTTCTTCAGCACCACCGGCACTGGCACCACCATCGCGAAGTCTTCCGGCGGTCCCTTGTAGTTGTTCGACATCGTCATCACGGTGTGGTTGCCCTTGCGCAACAGCACAACCTGCGACGCGTTGTTGTACAGGCGCTGGTTGCTGCCAGCGACGAAGAAGCCGCAGAATGCGTGCCCCAAGTTCGGCCACAGCGCGCACGCCGTGGAAAGCAGGCCCAGCGCCAACCAGCGATACGATGCCAACAAGCGAGCAGAGTCCATGTGCCGCTGATTTTACGCCGTCGCCTGTTTGCGTGGTGGAATCGGATTCGCCCACGCAAACAGCGGGCAGAACAACGCCGCCTCTGCGACGCAGCTTGGGGCGCTGCTAGGCCGGCGCTGGGACGCAGCGAGATCGTGGAATCTGGGCCACTGGGATGCTTGGCTCTCAATCGCAGGGCAGGGGGCCACGCAAAATGTTCAAGGATTTGCGGACCTATCATTTGTAGAGAAATAAATATCAATAATCCTTGATCGCTATATGCAGTTAATGCGAACCTGATTTCTGTTGGTTCATTGTTTATATCGACATTCACTGTAGGCTGCTGCGCTGATGTAAGAAAGGAGCCCGCCATGTCGTTAGCCCAGAACACGTCGCGACCCGCTTCCTCCCGCAAACTGCAGAACGCGATGCCCGCTGCCCTGGGCTGCTTGGTGCTGGCTGGCATGGCCGGCGTGGGCTGTGGTCCCGTCGCAGAAGAGACCGCGTCGGCGACGCAGCAAGAGATCGGCGCCGCGCGCGAGGTCCGCGCCACGTTCACCAACTGCATTGAGTTCGGTGGTGTCGGATTGGTCCCTACTGCGAATGTGCAGAATTTGGTTCCTTCGCAATATATGTTGATTCCGGGCCCGCCGGGATTGTCGATTGCAGTTGCGCATATGGCGAAATGCCAAGAAATCCGCGTTGGCGATGGTGTGGGGCAACCTGGCCTGATGGGACACCTGGGTGTGTTGATTGTTCCACCCACCGGCACAGGCGCCTTTAATAACTATCTGTTTTCCCATGTGACGGACGATGCCCGGCTGTTTTCGACGCTGAAGTCGGCGGGGCTGCAGACGACCTACATGAACCCGCACATGCGCTTCGACGTCGTGGGCAGTGGCAGCAGCACGACGCTGTCGGCCGCGGCGCAGAAGCCGCACGGGCTGGCCTTTGGTCTGTCCGGTCCGTTTGCGCTGCCCGACCCCATGCAGCCTCCCGGCACCAACCTGATCAACTACTGGACGGACAGCCACCGGGCCGGCAACGCGGTGCTGGAATACAGCATCTCGGGTCTGCGGGTGCAGCCAACGCCGGACGTCGTGCTGAACGCGGTGGGATCGGACCTGCAGGCCATCGTCGGTGGCTCGACGCTGTCCTTCCCGTTCTTTGCGGCCGGCGAGTCCTTCGAGTCCACGACGCTGACCTTCCGCCCGAACGCGTTTTAGGATCTGCCGCGCACGCAGCGTGCGCCATCAGGCCTTGCGACGCA
>JAYRFD010000126.1:0-1746 GCA_041908565.1 Polyangia bacterium
CGTTTGCACCGACCCCTGCAGACCCAAGACAACGGAAAGGAAACTCATGAGCCAGGCCAAGAAGTACCGCTGCACCATCTGCGATCACGTCTACGACCCGGCGGAGGGCGATCCTCTGTCGAAGATTCCGCCGGGCACGCCATTTGAAAACCTGCCCGAAACCTGGGTCTGCCCCGACTGCGGCGCCACCAAGGCCGACTTCGAGCCGATGGCCGACTAGCAGACCCTGATCGCGCCCATCCGATCGCCGCGCCGTTCACTGGCCCTTGCATCACTGCGGAATTGACGAGAGATCGCTCACTTTCGTAGGATGCGGACTCGGGTAGTCAGCGCTTGTGCTGAACGCCTTTTCCCGTCGGAACGGCTGCGGAACGTGCAGCTGTTTCCCCAATCGCCGGCCGGGGCCAACCGGCCTGCTGTCCTCTTGGAGAGACTGAGATGAAGAAGCTCCTGAAAGCAGTGTTGGTGTTGCCGCTTCTGTGGATTGCCATGGGCTGTGGCCCGAAGGCGCAGCCGGCGCAGTCGAACCCCAACGCGACGCCGCCGGCCTCGCAGCCGGTTCCGTCCGCGGTTCCGGGCGCGCCTCCGGCGTAGTTGCCACCGTAGTTGACCAATCGGTCAAGCCGGCCCATTGCGGCCGGCGCAAGGCAGCGATCCCGCAGGGGGCCGCTGCCTTTTTTTTGCCCATCGCGGCCCATCCGCGACGTGGTCGTAGCCACGCCAGAGACTACGCTCGCGACCGCAGCCACGCGCGCAGCTAGTGCGCAGTGTAGCGAGTCTCGGGCGGCGGCGGCGGCGCCGAGCTAGCCGACGAACGAAACTCCAAAGTCAAAAGCCGCGCCACGCGCACCTTCATGCCCGACCGCAGCGGCACCTCGTGTCCTTTGGGCACGACAGCGCCTTCGACTTCCGTGATCTGGTCGGACACCGATCGCAGCGTGAAGCCCTCGGGACGCCGTCGCAGCTCAAACTGAAAGCGGCTGATCTGCAGCGCGTTCTGCTGATCGGGTAGCTCCAGCACGATGTCGTTGGCCGGCACGCCGTTGATGTCGCGCAGCCGCCCGAAGCTGATCAGGTCCTGGTCGGGCAAGGGACGCAGCTCGCGCATCTCGACCAAGTACACGGCCGAGGGAAAGTTGGCCGTGTCGCGCCACTCCAGCGTCAGCACTTCGACCGGGCGACCGATGCCTTTTAGCTCTAGCGTCTTTAGGTCACGGCAGCGCATGCGAAAGCTGGGCAGCAGTTCCTGAAAGGCTGCCCGCGTCAGGCGAATCTCGCCGGCATTGGCGGACGACGCAACGCGCGCGCACAGGTTCACGGCGTCGCCGCTGACCAGCACGCCATCGGTCAGCACCTGGCCATAGTGAATGCCGCAGCGCACCGCAAGCTGCTGCTCGCGGTTGTAGGTGGTGTTTTCGCGCATGATGCCCTGCTGCAGCTCGACCATGGCCTGCCGCGCCGCATCGGCCGTTGGAAAGCAGGTGAACGCGCCATCTCCGGCGGTATCGACGATGCGCCCGCCGACCCCCGGCAAGATGCGCTGCAACAGGTCGATGTGACGCTGCACCAAGCGCCGCCCCGCCTCATCGCCGTAGCGCGCGAAGTACTCCGTCGATCCGGCGACGTCGGTGAAGGCCAAGGCCAAGGACTTTTCAAAGCGACGCTGCAACGTCTGCGACAGCTGCGTCTGCAGCTGAATGATCTCGGTCAGCGTCAGGGAATCCAGATCCCACTTCATCCTTGGCC
>JAYRFD010000127.1:0-3980 GCA_041908565.1 Polyangia bacterium
GAAGCTCGCGCAGCGTAGCCAGGCCATCTAGCTCTGGCATTTCGACATCCAGAATCAATACGTCGGCCGTGCGATGAGCCAGCTTGGCGAGCGCGATGCGTCCGTTCGCCGCAACACCGATCACCTCGATGTCGGGCTCGGCGCCGAGTCGCTCGGCCAGAAACTGCCGCACGACGACCGAGTCATCCACGACTAGGACTCGGGCGCGGGACAGCATGAGCAGGTTACTTGTTGCCGTCGCGGCCGATGAGCTCTGCGAGTCGTCCAACGATGGCCAAAAGGTCCGTCTTGCTCATGCCATCCAGGCTGCGCAGCCCATCCAGAAGGGGCGCTTCACCCGGCGCGCCGCGCTTGGGCGTCAGCTCCCACTTGTAGCGGGAAACCAGCTCTTGCAGCTCGCGCGCCATTTCGGAAAGACGCTGGGCCACGGTCTGCAGATCGGATGCGCCGCTTGATGTGTTGCGCGCGGCGATCGCAACGCCATCCAGGTTGCTCGAGATGCTTGAGGTTCCCATCGCAGCTTTGGCAATGCTGCGGGACATCTCGCTGGATGTGGCGCTTTGTTCTTCGACTGCGGTGGCGATGATGCCCTGCATGTCGTTGATGCGACGGATCATGTCGCTGATGCTGCCGATGGCCTTGATGGCTTCTTCCATGTCGGATCGGATGGCGGCAATCTTCGATCCGATGTCTTCGGTCGCACCGGCGGTCTCTTTGGCCAGCTCTTTGACTTCGTTGGCCACAACCGCGAAGCCGCGTCCGGCCTCGCCCGCGCGGGCGGCTTCGATCGTTGCGTTTAGCGCCAGCAGATTGGTCTGCGCTGCGATCGAAGTGATCAGCTTCACCACCGCGCCGATTTCCTGCGTGCTGCGTCCCAGCTTTGCGATGATGGCGTTGGTCGACTCGGTGATGCGCACGGCGTCGCGTCCCATCTCGGACGCCTTGGTCGCGTTCGACGAGATTTCGGTGATGCTCTTGGTCATCTCGCCAACTGCCGTCGCCACTGTCTGCACACTTTCGCTGACGGTCTTTGAACTGGATGCGACCATGGTCGCTTGCGCCGATGTCTCTTCGGCGTTGGCGCTCATCTGCAGGCTGACATCGGTCAGCTTGCGGGCCGCCGATGCAAGCTCGCCCGCATTCTTGGCCGTGATGCCGTTGTGTTCGCGCAGCGACTGCAAGAAGTGGCGCAGCGCGTCGGCCATCTTGCCGATCACGTCGCTGCCCTGCACAGGGATCTCGGTGGTCAGGTCGCCATCCTTCGCCGCGTTGACCGCCAGCAGCATCTGACTGACGCTGTTCTGCAGCGCTTGTCCTTTTTCCTGCTCACGCAGCATGGCGTTGCGCAGATCCGAGTCCAGCTTTTCACGATCGCTGACGTCTTCCCAGGCCACGACGTAACACAGCACCGACTCGCCAGGATGAGAGACTCGCTGGATACGCGTCTCAAGGGTGTTGCTGCCAAACGTGAACTTGGCGCGGCGGGGGAAGGCGGTTGGGTCGCTTAAGATGGCTTCGATGCGCGCCGGGTTGCGGTGGAAGCGGTGGATCGATCCGCCCAGGATCTCGTTCACTGAGACGTGAAACTCCGCGATGATCTCTTTTTCCAGCGCACGAAACGTCTGGATGGCTCGCTTGTTGGCGAACACCACCTTCAGATCGGTATCGGCGATCATGATGTTCGACTGGACTTCATCCAGGATGCGAAACCAGTCGCGGGTCGCCCGCGAATCGGCCCAGGCCACGTGACTGGGATCTGGGTGACTGCTGTCCGTTCGTCGCTGCCCAACGCCCAAACCATTTCGCTGATCTGACATAGGAACTCCTATCCACACAAAGTGATCGCGCGGCTTGTTAGGTCGTGCCGACGCGTGAACTTTCGTCACCGGGATCCGCAGCCCGCGCTGCATCCAAAAGCAGAATGAGCTGCGTGGGCAGCTTGTAGACACCGCGAATCAGCTCTCGACTGCTGCCAGCCAAGGTCTCGGGTGGTGGCTCGAATTGTTCTTCGCTGACCTCTTGCACATCGCCCACGCCGTCGACGATGAAGGCGACATGTTCGTCACCAGTGCGCACCACCAAGCTGACCGCGGACAGCCCTGGGGCTGGCTCTGCGATGTTCAAGCGGCGACGCAGATCGATGGCCATCATGATCTGTCCGCGCAGGTTGATGACACCCAACACACAGGCCGGGGTCAGCGGCACGGGGGTCATGATCCAGTGCTCCAGCACCTCGCGCATGGACTCAACGTCCAGCCCCAGCAGGTGGGGGCCGATGCGAAACGTACAGACTTTCTGGCGCTGCGAGTCCTTCATGCCCACGCCTCCCTGGCCATCGCTGGCAGATCCAGAACCTGGGCCACGCGATTGAGCACAATCATGCCGCCGAGCACTGCAGACCGGCGATCGCGGAACGGCTGCAGATCGCCGGGCTGCTGCAGGATGTCGACCAACTCGTCAACGACCAGCCCGATGCAGTGATCGCCTTCGATGTAGACCACGACGTTCAGCACGTCTGCGGAGCCGCGCAGCGCCAGGCCGTTGCCATCGACATTGCGAAGGGGCAGCACGCGACCGCGATACTGCGCGACCGTTTGGCTGCCCAGATTTTCGACCGCACTGGCCGAGATGTGCTCAAGCCGGATCGAATTCGAAAGCGGGATGATGGCTAGCTCTTGCCGCACGCGCACCACCAGAACTTGCGGGCGCGTCGTCGCTGCTTCAGTCTTGGCACCCGGCGCGGCCCGTGACTGCGAAGACTGATCGGCGCGACCTGTGACCACGGCGGCGCGCTGTGCCAAGCCCAGCACGTCCAAGATCATGGCTGCCCGTCCATCGCCCATGATGGTGGCGGCCGCGAACACGCGGTTGCGCGTCAGCACGCGGTTCACTGGCTTGACGACAACCTCGGCACTGTCGACGACGGCGTCGACGCGCAAGCCAAACAGACGATCCGCCGCTTGCAAGACCACAATCGTGATGGATTCCGCGGTGCGCGCCTGGCCGTTCTGTTTCAGCACATCGTTCATGTCGACGATCGGCAGCAAGCGTCCGCGCCAGCGGAAGACCGCTGCATCGTGGACCCGCTCGATGCCGCGCTCGACCGATTCGCCGCTTAGGCTGACCACCGCCATCAGGCTGACCTGCGGGATCACGTATCGTTCGCCCCCGCTTGCGACGATCAGCGCCGGGATGATGGCCAAGGTCAGCGGGATCTTCAGGCGAATTGCGGTGCCGCGCCCCACTTCGGTGTGGATGTCGATGGCGCCATTCACTTGATCGATGTTGTGCTTCACCACGTCCATGCCGACGCCACGACCGGACACCGTGGTGATCTGTTCTGCCGTCGAAAATCCCGGCAAGAAGATCAGCGCGATCTTGTCTTTGTGTGACAGGGTTCGCGCTTGTTCGTGCGTGATGATGCCGCGCTCGATGGCTTTGCGTTCGATGCGACCGACATCGATGCCGCGTCCGTCATCGACGATCTCGATGTTCACTTGTCCGCCTTCGTGCCAGGCTCGCAGCGATAGCTGGCCGATTGGATTCTTGCCGGCGGCGACGCGTTCCGCTTCGGTTTCCAGGCCGTGATCGATCGCGTTACGCACCAGGTGCGTCATCGGATCGCGGATGGCATCCAGCAGCGAACGATCGAGCTCGGTGTCCGCTCCTTCCATGGTCAGGTCGACGCGCTTGCCCAGCTCTAAGCTCAGGTCGCGCACCGTGCGCGGGATGCGATTCCAGACAATCTCCATCGGCTGCAGGCGGGTGCGCATCACGCTGGCTTGCAGGTCGGTTGTGATCTGGCTTAGCCGCTGCGTCATGCGAGCCGTGACGCGGGCATCCCGGCTGGTCAAGGCCTGCAGGATTTGATTGCGGGCCAAGACCAGCTCGCCCACTTGGTTCATCAGGTTGTCCAGCAGCTTGACGTCGACGCGAATCTTGCTGTCGGCCAGGGTGCCTCGGCGGCCGTCGCGGTCGAC
>JAYRFD010000128.1:0-2107 GCA_041908565.1 Polyangia bacterium
CACGGAGCTGATGAACTGGGGCATCCGCGCGATCGGTCGCTGGTCGAAGGACGGCTTCTGGGCCAACAACGTGGACCTGTTGCAAGGCGCTCCGCACTTCGTGCTCGGGCTCGGTCTGTACTTCGCAGAGATGCTGACTCGCAACGATCCCAAAGGCGGCGGCGAGTGGGTGACTCCGACGCGCGAGGTCATCAGCGAAGCGTCGAAGATCTTCGGACAGCTTGGCTTCTCGAACCTGATGCGCGCGATGCGCGTGCGCTGGGGCGATGGCAAGAAGCGCGAGGTTGCGTACCAGGCCATCGCGCAAGAGAAAGCGCAGCTTGAGTCCAAGCTGGCGGCGCTTCAGGCGGGCGGCGGAGGCGGCGCGAAGTCATGATCAAGAACCTCTTTCTTCGAGATGCCTCCGCAGGCACCGAGTTGATTCGATCGTTCGGTGCGCGGCTGGTGCTGGCGATGGGCTACGGGCTGCGGCAGGTGCCCGCGAGCGAGCGCAAGACCATCTTGGAGAAGGGTCTGCGCGAGCTGTGGTTCCTGGCGATGCTCGTCGTGCAGTGGTGGGCGGACAAGCTGCCTGCGGCGGAAGCGAAGGTTATCAATCAGGGGCTGGCGCCGTTTTCGTTGAGCCCCCTGGCGACGAACCTGAATCGCGTGCGGGAGCGCCTGGAAGCGTTCGTGCGCGCGACGTATGAGGCCAGCTCCGACGCGAACCTGGCTGGGTCTGGCGTCTTTTTCAAAGCGCTCTTGGAGGATGTAGGAGCCGATTCGTTGACCAAGGCGCTGCGCATGCTGCCGCTTGATGCAGCGCAAGAACAGGTCTTCAAAGAGATGGCTCCGCCCGACGGACTAGAGGCGGAGTTCAAGCAGGTGTTGGCATCGCCGCCTGCCCCTCCCGTGGTAAAGCCGGAGGCACGGGGCGATCGATTCGAGCGTGCGGATCTGGGCACGCGCAAGGCTCCGCCGACCGCCGTGATCCCACCGCCTGCGGACCTGGCGGCGCGGGAGAAGCTGCGTAGTTACTTCGCGAGCCTGGGCTGGTCGGGCACAGACCTCGATCGAATCATGGGCGGTCCATCGGGAGGTGCGAAGACATAAATGGCGACGCTCGATCCATCGGTCTTCTATCGCGACTTCGCGGCGGACTCGCCGATCACGTCAGGGGCGCAGCATCTTTCGGCGGCTGCGACGAGGCTGGCGTTTTCGATCGTGTACTCGATCACAGAGCTGCCGGACGCGATCTGGCAGCAGTTCAAGGAGCTTCTGACCCCCGATACCCTGTGGGGTCTGGCCCTCGTGGTCGCAGCGTGGCTCATCGCGACGATCATCGGTGGCCCAATCGGTGCGGCCATCAACGGTCTGCTCGCGGCGTATGGCTTGTATGAGCTGTGGCCGGTGGTTAAGGCCGTGGTCGGGGACCTGTGGGCGTGGCTGCGTACCGCGTACTACGCCGACAGCGAAGACGAGTTGCATGCGTCGGGCAAGCACTTTGCGGATGCGCTCGCCAAAGGCGGAATCACGACGCTGGAAGCCATCGTCACGCATCGCGTGTTCCATGGCGCGGCAAAGAAGATCCGCGAGCGATTCCCAACCCCAGAATGGCTGCGCAAGAGCTACGCGGAGCAAGAGACGAAGCGGTCGTCGCGCAAGGTAGATGAGGAAGCGAAGCGCAGGCGCAGGACGACCGAAGAAACCCTGTCCAGCGCTGCAACGAGCGTGATGGTGCCCGCAGGGCACGGGGCGGGTGATGCGATCGGCGGGATCGTGGTCGGGGGTGTTGTGGTCGCAGCCATGCTCGCCGTAGTTGTCGGCGCGGCGGCGATGAGCCCGAAAGGGGGACGCTGATGTCGCGCAAGAGCGAGAGTTTGGCGTGGCTCCTGCCCGTGGCCCTGGTAGGCGCGGCGGCAGCGGGGGTAGCTGCGGTGGTTGGGACGAGCAAGCCGAGCGCAGTGCCCCCTGCGAACAAGCAGACCCCCGCTGCACCCCTGCCTACCATCGCGTGGTTTGGTGGATCGTCACGAGACAACATCGACGGGCTGGCGTTCCTGTTTGCTTCAGAGAATGAGCACGGCGCGCTGCTGGGCTGGGCGCTGCACGCTCGAGCCGCCAGTCC
>JAYRFD010000129.1:0-2921 GCA_041908565.1 Polyangia bacterium
GTTCGCATGCCCGTGAATCTGTGGGGCCCGTGGCGCGGCGAAGACGAAGCGACGCCGGGCACGCTGGCCGGGCTGAAGGCGGCGGTAAACGGCCTGCTTCAGCCGCGCGTGCTGCTGGACATCCTGTCGCACTTCACGATGTTTGCGACCGACAAGAAAAAGCGCCGCATCAAGGTCGTCTGTCGTTATCAGCAGTACGAAGCGGTGAACTTGATTGTGCAGCGTGTGCTTTCCGGTCGGCCAAAAAAGGGGCTGATCTGGCACTTCCAAGGATCGGGCAAGTCACTGCTGATGGTCTTCGCGGCGCAGAAGCTGCGCTTGCAGACCGAGCTGGGCAATCCGACGGTGCTGATCGTCGTCGACCGCATCGATCTGGATGCGCAGATCAGCTCGACGTTTCACGCATCCGATGTCCCCAATCTGGTCAAGGCCGAGACACGCGACGAGCTTCAGCGGCTGCTGAAACAGGACACGCGCAAGGTCGTCATCACGACCATCTTCAAGTTCGGCGAAGCCGAAGGCGTGCTGAACGACCGCGGCAACATCGTCGTCCTGGTCGATGAAGCGCACCGCACGCAAGAGGGCGACCTGGGCATCAAGATGCGCGCCGCGCTGCCGACCGCGTTTCTGTTCGGCCTGACCGGAACGCCGATCAACCGACGCGACCGCAACACGTTCTATGCGTTCGGCGCCGAAGAAGACCCGCGCGGCTACATGAGCCGCTATGGCTTTGAAGAATCGATCCGCGACGGCGCCACGCTGAAGCTGCATTTCGAGCCGCGCCTGATCGACTTGCACATCGACAAGGTCGCCATCGACCAAGCGTACCAGGCGCTGACCGGCGACCTGTCCGACCTGGATAAAGACAACTTGGCCAAAGCCGCATCCAAGATGGCCGTGCTGGTCAAGGTGCCCGAGCGCGTGCAGGGGATCTGCGCCGACATCGCGCGCCACTACCAGGACTCGGTCGCGCCCAATGGCTTTAAGGGCATGGTCGTCACGTTCGACCAAGAGTGCTGTCTGCTGTACAAGGCCGCGCTGGACAAGCTGCTGCCGCCCGAGGCGACCGAGATCGTCATATCGGCCACGGGCAGCGACGAACGGTTTAAGCCGTATGCGCGGTCGCGCGATGAAGAAGAAAAGCTGCTGGATCGATTCCGCGACGCGAACGATCCGCTGAAGCTCTTGATCGTCACGGCCAAGCTGCTGACCGGGTTTGATGCGCCGATCTTGCAGGCGATGTACCTGGACAAGCCGCTGCGCGATCACACGCTGCTGCAAGCCATCTGCCGCACCAACCGCACGTACGGCGACAAGAAGACGCACGGCCTGATCGTCGATTACCTGGGCGTGTTCGACGATGTCGCCAAGGCGCTGGAGTTCGACGAGAAAGGCTTCCGCAGCGTCGTCGGCAACATCGCCGGCCTGAAAGATCAGCTGCCCAAGGCGATGCAGGCGTGCCTGGCGTTTTTCCCCGGCGTCGACCGCACGCAGACCGGATACGAAGGGCTGATGGCCGCGCAGGAATGCCTGCCCACCAACGACGTGCGCGACGCCTTCGCCGCGGAATATTCCGTGCTGGGTCGGCTGTGGGAAGCGCTGTCGCCCGACCCGCTGCTGTTGCCGTTTCAGACGGACTATCGCTGGCTTTCGCAGGTGTACGTGTCGGTGCAGCCCCCCAGCGGCACGGGCAAGCTGATCTGGCACGCGCTGGGCCAAAAGACGATCGAGCTGATCCACCAGAACGTCCACGTCGAAGCCGTGCGCGATGACCTGGACACATTGGTCGTCGATGCCGAGCTTCTGGAAGCGATCATGGGGTCGCCCGACCCAACCAAGCGCACCAAGGAATTCGAGCTGAAGCTGGCCGCGCGTCTGCGAAAGCACATGGGCAACCCCAAGTACCGCCAGCTGTCCGAACGGCTGGAAGCACTGAAAGAACGGCACGAGCGCGGCCTGCTGACCAGCGTCGAGTTTCTAAAGCAGCTTCTTGAGCTAGCCCGCGATCTCGTCCGCACCGAAAAAGACGTACCGCCCGAAGAAGACGAAGACCGCGGCAAGGCCGCCCTGACCGAGCTGTTCCAGCAGATCAAGAGCGCCAAGACCCCCGTCGTCGTCGAGCGCATCGTCAAAGACATTGACGAGATCGTCCGCCTAGTCCGCTTCCCCGGCTGGCAACACACCGCCGCCGGCGAACGCGAAGTCCGCAAAGCCCTGCGCCAGACCCTGCTCAAATACCAGCTTCACCAAGACGCCGACCTCTTCGACCGCGCCTACGGCTACATCCGCCAATACTACTGACCGGCGCGCGCGTCGCTGCGCAGCGGATCTCACCCGGCGTCGGCTCAGCGCCTGCGGACAGGCACCTTCTGCTGGGGAAGATCCGATACTCTACGCAGGCAAGGCGCCAAGCGGGAACGAGCTGGCGGGTTCCTCTCCGCCGCGAGCTAGGCAGGTCCGAACGTGGGTGAGCTGGCCATGGAACATCGCCATGCCGTCGAGGAAGTGGGGCCCGAGCGCATAGACGCGCGGGCTGCGGACTCTGCGCGTGGGGCCTCTGCGCTGACGGTGCCCACGGCACAGGCGGTGCCGGCCGACTTCGCGCACGGACGCGGGGGGCAGCCAGGGCGCGCGGATCCAGACTCGATCACGGCGCTGTACGGTCGCATGTACGGCGGGGCCGATGCCGCCATCCACCACGGCGGGACACCCGCAGCAGGCGCGCCTGCGACACCGCGTGGCCTTTCCGCCTATGAGGCAGTTCCCGACGACCACAAAGGGCCTCTGAAGCCAAACCAGCTTCGCAAGTCACAGCTTGCAGAGCTTCGGAAGTACGACTTTGACAAGCTGAACGTCGTCGCCGATCCACCCGGCAAAGATGGAGCCTTGGCCAACGATCAGCTGACCCAGGCACAGTTTCA